>JAIRXO010000186.1 GCA_031268255.1 Spirochaetaceae bacterium | reverse complement strand
AGTTCATCCCTGTTTTTGAACACAACGGCTTTATCGTGGAAGTTGATTTTTTTGTCCTCAGTTCCATCTTCAAGACCATACAGCGCCAAATCGGGGAGGGCCGTACCGTGCGGCCCATTTCGGTCAACCAGTCCAGGGCCAGTGTTTCTTCCCCTGATTATGTGAAACGCATCAGAAGCCTTGCCGGACAATACCCCGTGCCCCTCTCGTACATTCAGATCGAAGTAACCGAAACCATACTCGAAAACAACAGCGATGATCTTTCGGAAATACTTTTGAGCCTCAAGAACATGGGGTTTTCCATAGCCCTTGACGACTTCGGGGCAGGTTACGCGTCGCTCAACAACCTTAAAAATTTCCCCGTCGATACCCTCAAGATAGACAAGGAATTCCTCAATGACCGGGGTAGTTCCTGCCGGGGCAGGACCATAATCCGCGGCATAGTAAACCTGGCCAGGGAACTGGGAATAACAGTAGTCTGCGAAGGCGTCGAGACCGGGGAGCAGCTTGCCTTCCTGTACGACATAGGCTGCGATTACGCCCAGGGCTTCTACTGCGCGCGGCCCATGCCCATCTCCGAATACGAAAAGGTTTTCTCAGGGAACTCATGTATGGCCTGACGGGAACAGGGTGTTATGCTTCAGTCTCCGGTGAGGCGCTTGCAACGACTTCCATAACCCTGTGGCGGGCTATTTTGGCAACCGTAACCGTAAGTCCCCGGTAACTGAAAACGGCTCCTTCTTTGGGCAGGCCTCCTGACATTTCCATGACCCAGCCTCCAACCGTGGTACTCCAGCGTTTTTCTTCGGCGCTTATGGAAAAGAGTCCGAAAAGCTCATCGAGGTCCGCGCTGCCAAGAACCCTGTACGACCTGTCACCTGTTTTTGTTACCTGCTCCACAACCTTGTCATGCTCATCCCATATCTCGCCGACCAGTTCTTCGACAATATCCTCAACAGTTACTATGCCCATGGTGCCGCCGTATTCGTCAACCACAACCGCGATGTGGGATTTTTTTTCCTGCATGGTCTTGAGGAGCAGGGGAACCTTCATGGACCGGGATGTAAAGAAAATGGGCTTTATAATGGACTCAAGGCTCTTGTGGAGTTTTAGTACCTGATAATGAAAATCCTTCTGGAGTATGAAGCCGGTTATTTTGTCTATGGATTCGGTGTACACGGGGAGCCGCGAATAGCCGGTCTCAAAAAATATCTGCTCGATTTTTTCCGGGCTGTCCTCCAGTGACACTGCCCTGACATCAATCCTGGGGGTAAGAATGTCCCCGGCGCTCATATCGTCGAACTCTATGGCCTGGCGTATCATGTCCTCTTCGCGCTTGTTGATGCCCCCTTCCTGGCGCACTTCCTTGACAAAGGTGAGCAGTTCTTCCTCGGTTACCGCATGGTCAGCCTTGATATGAAAAAGTACCAGTATGAATTTTTTCCACCACGAAAAAAACCTGTTCAGCGGGGAAAGAATCAGCATGAAAAATTTCAGCGGCCTCGCGGCGAACATGGCGAATTTTTCCGGGGTTTCCTTGGCGAGGGTTTTAGGGGAAATTTCCCCAAAGACAAGAACCAGGACGGTCATGATTATGGTCGCCGCTGTAACGCCGATTTTTCCCAGCGCGTTTACCAGGAGTACGGTGGCAATGGCCGACGCCGAAATATTGACAATGTTGTTTCCGATAAGCACCGTCGAAAGCAGCCTGTCGTAATTTTCCACCAGGGTAAGGGCCCGGGAGGCGGCCTTCTGTTCGCCCCTTGTTCCGTTTGCGACAAGATTTTTCAGCTTTATACGGTTAAGGGAAGAAAAAGCCGTCTCGCTGGCCGAAAAAAAAGCCGAACAGACGAGCATAAAACCAAGAAGCCCAAGAAAGAAAATATTAGAGGGGTCCATTTTTAAGCCGTGCCGCTATATTTCGGGCGCTGGGACACGCCGCTATTCCTCCCAGGGCGGTCTCCCGCAGTTCAACGGGAATACGCTGGCCTACCTGGAAGAGGGTGTCTACCATCTCGTCAAAAGGTATGAGTTCCCCTACGCCGCTCAGGGCAAGCTCCGCCGAGATGAGGGCGTTTGCCGCGCCCAGGGCATTGCGTTTTTGGCAGGGAACCTCCACAAGCCCGGCCACGGGGTCGCAGACCAGGCCCAGCATATTGGCCAGGGCCGACGACGCGGCGGCCAGGCAGGAGGCGGGAGATGCCCCCATGAGTTCGGCAAGCGATGAGGCAGCCATGGCGCTGGCCGTTCCCACTTCGGCCTGACAGCCCCCCTGGGCGCCTGAAACCGTGGCGTTACGGGTAATGAGGTAGCCTATGGCAGCGGCGTTAAAAAGCGGGGGAATCATGTCGCTTTCGTCAAGGCCGAATTCTTCCTGCACCGCAAGGAGAACCCCCGGAAGCACCCCTGAGGAACCCGCGGTGGGAGAGGCCACAATAAGCCCCATGGAGGCGTTCAGTTCCATGATGCCCATGGCGAAACTTGCGGCCTTTGACATAAGCACGCCGCATACGGGCTTTGCTTTTTCCCGCCGGGCAGCAATCTTGGCCGCTTCGCCGCCTATAAGGCCCCCCATGGAGGGCACAGGCTCGGCAAGGGCCTTCTTGGCGCCCCGCCTCATCACTTCATAGGAACCGGCCATGTCGGCGATGAGGGCTTCCCGGGAACTACCCTGGATTTCCCTTTCACGCTCTATCATGACACCGCTTATGGACAAACGGTTCTCCGCGCAGAGACGCAGAAGTTCCGCGCCTGATTTAAAATTCATACTAACCTCTTAAATATCCTGAATGAGCATGGCGCTGGCAACGCCCTGGTGGTCCTCAATGGCCTTGAGAACACCCTGGGGAATTTCCTCGTCGGCCTCGATGATGGTATAGGCTTTTGCCCCCTTGCCCTCACGGTAAAGCCGCATAAAGGCAATGTTGATGCGGTTCTCGCTGAGTTTTCCCGCTATATGGGCCACCATGCCCGGAGCGTCTTCATGTTCAATCAATATGGTGTGGTAATCGCCGGAAAGTTTTATATCCACGCCGTCTATGCCCCGTATCTCCGCCCTGCCCCCTCCGGGCGAAACGCCCCGCACCCACAGGGTTTCCCCGTTTTTTCCCCAAAGGAAAATATCCGCCGTATTGGGATGCAGGTCCCTGTTTTCCGTATCAAAGGCAAATTCAAGCTCAAGACCCGCCTCGGCGGCGCAGGAAAAGGAGCGGGGGATGCGTTCATCATAGGACTGAAATCCGAGTATGCCGGCCACCAGCGCCCGGTCGGTGCCGTGACCTTTGTAGGTTTCGGCAAAGGAACCGTAAAGAACAAAACGCACCTTTTTCGGCTCACCCCTGAACAGCCTCCGGGCCAGGAGGGCTATCCTCTGGGCGCCGGCGGTGTGGGAACTGGACGGCCCTATCATAAGGGGGCCTATAACATCAAAGGCGCTTATCTCCTTCATGATCCTCCTTGAACCGTGAATGCCTAGAGGGTCCCGGCGGCCCAGCGGTCTATAAGGTAACGGGAAATGGACCCGTGCTGGGAAAGTCCGGGCAAATCGTCCCTGGAAAACCAGCGGGCGTCCTCAATCTCCTTTCCGTCAACCTGTATGGTCCCTCCTGTGCAGCGGGCGCTGAACCCGAGCATCAGCGAATGGGGGAAAGGCCAGGGCTGGGAAGTAATATAGCGTATATCGTCAACCTCAAGACCCACTTCTTCCTGTATCTCCCTTGACACCGTATCTTCCAGCGTTTCCCCGGCCTCGACAAAACCGGCGATGAGGCTGTACACCTTATTGATAAAACGGACATTATGGGCAAGGAGTATTTTGTCCCCCCTGGTAACAACGCTTATCACCGCCGGGGCTATGCGGGGAAACTCAAGTCCGCCGCATACAGGACAAAGCCTTGCCAGTTCCTCCGGGTGGTCCGTGTTTTTCGCGCCGCAGCGGCCACAGTACAGCGAAGCCCTGCGCCACTGGACAAGGTGATACGCCCTGAGTATGTCGTTGTTCCCCTGTATGCCGCCGCCTGAACTCACAAAGAGGGACAGTACCGAGCGCAGGGGCAGGGCCTTCCAGCCTTCGGGAATAGCCGCCTCGTCCTCAAGCAGAACCGCGTCAAGGAAGCCGCCGCCCGAAAGGAACGGGCTCCTGTAGGGGACAAGGCCGGGGAACGCGGAACAAAAACGCGCCCCGTCTATGCCGGCCAGCGTACCGGCATCACCGGGAACGATACAATCACTTTTTTGAAACACAAAAACCCTGCTGCCTGAATCGTTCATCGCCGTGTCCTCCGCCGCATCTTTCTTCAATAATACTCCATAGGCATATCCCGCCGCAAGATTGGGAAATTCGGCGTTCTTTAAATTTGAAGAATCGGGTATCATCTCTTATACTTGCAGGAGGAAACAATGGATACGGTCAATTATCTGGAGATACTTTCTTTCCACAGCATAGCCAAAAGTTCCGGCGCTCAGATACGCGACGCGGTGCCCTTTACCGGTTTTCCCAAAATACATCCCAGCGACAAGGGTAAATTCATACTTGTATCGGACCCTTTGGGCGATGAACCTGTGGTACTTGAATTCAATATTGAAGATGTGCTTTTCGCCGAGGAACTCCATTCGGCGGTAACAACAGAAGGCGAAGGGGTTCCCCTGGTAAAAATATGGGTGCGAAGGGGCGCCTTTGGGGTCATCCTTGAACCCTTTGAGGTACAGGAGCCCCTTCAATTCAAACAAAAAAGGGGAAAGCTCAAGAGCCGCTATCATGCGGGGTCCCGGCAGGGCCATCAGGGATAGGGGCATGCTGTCTGGCCGGGAAAGCCGGTTCCACAAAAAACTTGAAGGCGGAAAGCTGCGGTGTACCCTCTGTCCCCACAACTGTGTACTCCCCGAGGGAGGAAGGGGCCGCTGCAAGGTACGCGGAAATGAGGGAGGCTCTCTTTCCCTTCCATTTTATGGCTATATAAGCGCCCTTGCCATGGACCCTGTCGAGAAAAAACCCCTGTACCATTTCAGGCCCGGCTCACTGGTTCTTTCCGCGGGCTTCAGCGGCTGCAATCTCCGCTGCCCCTTTTGCCAGAACTGGCACATATCCCAGCGTACCCCCGCCGCGGAATCTCCCGGAGAAGGCAGGGGCCGCGTCATCGAGGCCAAAGAACTTATCGCGCTGGCCCTTGAGAGCGGAAGCGCCCAGATAGCCTACACCTATTCAGAGCCCCTGGTCCACGCCGAATATCTCCTTGAGGCGATGACCCTGGCACGGGAGGCGGGGCTTGCCAATATACTGGTAAGCAACGGCACTGTCTCAGATGGTGCGGCAAAGGCGATTCTCTCCCTGACCGACGCGGTCAACGTTGACCTCAAGTCCTTTTCACCGGAAACCTACGCGAAAATACTCGGCGGGGACCTTGACACTGTTCTCGCCTTTATCACGGAAGCCCATGCCCTGGGCGTCCATACCGAACTGACTACCCTGATTGTTACGGACCTCAATGACCATCTGGATGAACTTGAACGCGCCGCTTCCTTTATCGCGGGGATTTCTCCCTCCATACCCTGGCATCTTTCCGCCTATCACCCGGACTACCGCTGGAATGCGCCGCCCACAGACAAGGGCCTCCTTGCCGAGGCGGCCCGCCTGGGAAAACAACTCCTTGATTTTGTGTATACAGGCAATGTTCCGGGAGGAGATTTTTCCGATACGGTCTGCCCGTACTGCGGAAAAACCCTCATCAGGCGCGGAGCCAGGCGCGTTGACCCTTCGGGCCTCCTGCTTCCGGGAAAGGCGGGGGACCGCGCCGCGGGATATTGCGCATCATGCGGTAAAAAGGCGGATTTTATCAGGCTCTAGGGCAACGCTGATTAACTTGAGGCCAATCAGCGTCGCCCTATTGTTTATCTCGTTTTCCTGCGGAAAACTGCGAAAAACCACATTAAAGTAGCACTGATTTATTCGCATTCGAATAAATCAGTGTTTCCTTAGGAAGAAGGATTTCAAATTTGAATTTTGAACCCTCAATACCGCGACTCACTCACCTGAACAAAAGGAAGGCGGCGAACATGCCCGCCAGGGCAAGGGCGGTAAGGACGTACACCCACCAGGGCAGGGCTCCCATGGCTTCGCGCGGGCCGGCGGCTTCGCCGGACTTGGCTTTTTTTGGTTTTTCCGGGCCGCTTCTTCCCGGCGCGCTGTAGCCGCAGACCGGACAGCCCTGGTCAAAGAGAAATTCCTCGCCCGAAAAGCCGCAGGAAGGACAGAGTATGGACGCGAATAATTTACCGCATTTTGGACATTGTTTGGCGTTCCGCCCTACTTCGGCGCCGCAGTTCTCGCAGAAGAAACGGGCCCGCTTCATCCGGCGGCTTTGTTCTCA
>JAIRXO010000166.1 GCA_031268255.1 Spirochaetaceae bacterium | reverse complement strand
CCCTTTGCCGCGGGCCTCATAGCAGGGGGCATCATTGCCCTGATCGGCATTGTGAGTCTCGTTTCAAAAGACAGGGAGGACAGGAAGGCGGGATTTTTCCTTGCCGCCGCCGGGGGCCTTGCCCTGCTTTCCCGTTCACCCCTTTTACCGAAATTTTCGGGCGGGCTTTTAAGTCTGGGCGTAATCGGTCTTTTGGGCCTGGGTATCTGGAAGGGCATAGCTTTCCTGCGGGGGCTCAAGGCAAGAGGGTGACCTATTTTTTTGAAATTTACGGTTGTCAGATGAATATAGCCGAGGCCGCCGCGCTGCGCCTTGTGTGCGGCGGGCGGGGCTGGACCGAAGCGGCCCGTGCCGAGGATGCGGACCTCGTGCTGCTCCATACCTGTTCTGTCAGGGCCACCGCGGAACAGAGGGTGCTTGGCCGCCTGGGCCAGTACGCGGCGCTCAAAAAAAAACGCCGCGCCGGCGGGGGCCGCTTTGCCCTGGTTCTCTCAGGCTGCATGGCCGCCCGTATGGGCGGGGAGCTTAAAAAAGAGTTCCCCGCGATTGACTACCTCATGGGCCCCCGGGAGCGGGAACTTTTTCCCCGCATACTTGAGGCGGAGGAAGGCTCTTTTTCCGCCGGGAATTTTCCCGCCGGGAGCGGAGAAGCCCCCAGCGCCGAAAAACCTGTTTTTTCCTTTGCGTCTTCCCATCTTGAAGAAGGCCAATTCCGCAGCTTCATCCCCATCATGCACGGATGCGATAATTTTTGTTCTTACTGCATAGTGCCCTATGTCCGGGGCAGGGAAGTCTCCCGTTCCCCCGCTTCGATACTTGAGGAAATACGGCTTCTGGCTTCCAGGGGGGTGCGGGAAATTACCCTCCTGGGACAGAATGTCAACTCGTACCGCCGGGACGGGACGGGTTTCCCGGAACTCCTCGGCCTTGTCGCCGGGGAACTGGCACGGCAGGGCGGGACCATAGGCTGGGCGCGCTTTCTTTCCAGCCATCCCAAGGACCTCTCGCTCGGAGCCATAGAGGTCATGGCGGCGAATCCCTGTTTTTGCCGCCATCTCCACCTCTGCGTCCAGCACGGTTCAAACCGCATACTGGCGGCCATGAACCGCCGCTATACCCGCGAAGATTACCTCGGCCTGGTTTCGCGTCTCAGGGAGGCCATGCCCGGCATTACCCTTTCAACAGATATACTGGTCGGTTTCCCCGGAGAAACAGAAGATGACCTGGAGGAGACCCTCGCGCTCATGGAACAGGTACAATTCCTCTATGCCTATATGTACCATTACAATCCCCGTGAAGGAACTTCGGCCTATAAGTTTGAAGGACGGATCAGCGGGGAACTCAAACGGGCCAGGCTCGCGAGAGTGATAGCCCTGCAGAAAAAACATACCGCCTCCCTGCTTAAAAGCCGTATAGGCTGTACGGGGACCGCTTTAATTGAGGGAATTTCCCGAAAAAATGCCGATGAATTAGTAGGCCGTACTGAACGTGACGAGATGCTGGTCCTTCCCGGACCCGCTTCCCTGATTGGTTCCTTTGTGACCGTAAAGTTCTCCTCGCTCAGTGGAAACACCCTGCGGGGAACATTGGTATAAGAAAAGGAGAAATTATGTGGCGTTTACTGGGAACGGTGATTCTTTTCGCCATACTGCTTCTGTTTATCGGATTTAACCTCAATAACCGCTGCGACGTGTCGTTCTGGTTTGTGGAACTCAAACAGGTTCCGGTGTACCTTACCGTCTTTAGCGCGTTTATGCTGGGTCTTTTGTGTTCCATTCCCCTTGCCTTTTCTTTGGGACGGAAACGCAAAGCCAAGGCCGCCATCCCCGCCCCCTCCCCGGAGGGCAAAAAAAAGAAGGATAAAAAGAAAGGCGGCGAGACCGGGGACACTGGTGACGGTTCATACGGCATTGACTAGAAAACGGGGGCCTGCCCTGCTTTTCGGCATCCTGTGCCTCCTCTCTCCCGCACTCGGCGCGGAGGGCCGTATATCCTATGCCGCCGAAATCAGGGAGCTTGAAGGAAAAATCGCCGCCGCAAATCTTTCGCCCCAGGAGATCAGGGAAAGCCGGGAAAGGCTTGCCCTGCTTTTTCAGTTTTCCGGGAATATCGAAAGAGCCGCGGCGCTGTGGGCCGGTTCAGGCGGAAGCTCCGCCATGCTCCGCGCGGCCCAATGCCTTGCCGCCCTGGGAGAATGGAAGGCCGCCGACGACATGGTAAAAAACCTGCTCTCCTCGGCGCGGGAACGTTCCCTGATTATAGGGGCGCGTTATCTGAGCGCCCTGATAAGCGCCTTCCGCTCAGGCGGCGGCGACCATGCCATGCTCTCGTCCTTTCTTGACGATTCGGATTACGCGGGGTTTAGGGCCCGGACCTGTTATTTCCTGTGGAAATTTTCCGGTAATCCTGAATATAGAACCACGCTGATTCGGGAATACCCGTCGAGTCCCGAAGCCCGTATCGCCCAGGATTCAGGCGGCCTCGCCCCGACGGCGCTGTGGCTCCTCTATCCCGGCGGGGAGGCCCCCGTCCAGACCGCCCAGCCCGCGCCATCTGCCCAAGCCGCCGTCCAGCCCGCGCGAGTACCAGCAGCACAGACAGTCCCGCCGGCCACCCAAGCGGCGCCGCCCGCACGGACCGCGCCGGCAGCCCAAGCGGCGCCGCCCGTACAGGCCGCTCCTTCCGTTGCGGCGGTATCGCCTGAGCGTGCCGGGGAGACCGGCATCGCGGATTCCGGTCCGGTCTTTATCCAGGCCGGGCTTTACGGCAGGCGGGAAAACGCCCAGGCCCAGGCCGACAGGCTCAGGGATTTCTCCCCTTCAATTATAGAAAGGACGGTAAACGGCAGTCAGTAGTGGGCGGTAACCATAGCGCCGGGAAGCGATTACAACCATACCATACTGCGCCTCAAGGACGCGGGCTTTGAGTCTTTCCCGGTATTTTAGGGCTGATTCGCAAGCGGGGTTCAGAATTTAACCACGCACGGACAAACACGGACAAGAAAAATCCGCGAACTACGCGCGCGAATTACGCGAAGGAGCCTCGTTCACCTTCCGTGGTATACTTTCAGGTTTGGGGGTTCGCGGTCATGGAAATGGCCGCCTCGTGGAGTTCCTGTATGCCCCTGGTACTCAGGCGTACCCGTACCAGGGTAAGTTCGTCG
>JAIRXO010000081.1 GCA_031268255.1 Spirochaetaceae bacterium | reverse complement strand
CAAAACTCTACTCCGCCAATAACGGCAAGCGTTTTTATGGAGCGAGGGGGAGCGGCGTAGAAGATGCGGGAACATGACACACCGATACGGGAAGCGCGGATTATACCGTCTCCGTCGGGGCGGCGGGGAAATCCCGCCCATTCTGGAGCTTTGGACGCGAAGCGGCCAGCGGAAGAATGGGTGATTTACCCGCCAGGAAAGCGGAGAACCGCTTTATGCGCGCTTCCCGCCTATGGTAAGTCAGTGCTCCCCCTCATGTGGCAGGTATCGGGGAACAGCCAGTACTGGTACCACAGCGACCACATAGGGAGCGCGCAGTTTATAACGGATTATGAAGGCGAGGAGTACGAGCGGCTGGAGTACACGCCGTATGGGGAATTATGGGTGGAATGGAGGAACGCGCAGGGGGTGTCAGTCACCAAATTTGCCTAGTGTCCTGAACGCCGGGGTACGCTGCATATAGACAGTGGCCCTTTCCACCACCGGCGGCATCGGTATATACTGGACTTATGCGACACCTTGGCTGGCTGCTGATCCTGAAAGAAGCCAGCGCCAGCCAATCGGCCTGCGAAGGGGTAGCGGAATAACAAACGCTTGCGCGTTTGTTATTTTCGGAGTTTTGTGGTAAACCGCAAGGCGGTTTACCTTGGCAAAACTCCACTCCGCCAATAACGGCAAGCGTTTTTATGGAGCGAGGGGGAGCGGGGGAAACGCAGGGGGTGTCAGTCACCAAATTTGCCTGGTGTCCAGAAAACCGGGTTACACTGCATACAGACACGCGGAAAGAGCGCGCGGGCCTACGCGAGGGAGGGCTTGCGTGCTGTTATTTGGCGGGAAGCAAGAATAGTTCACAATGCGGCGGGTACATTCCGCCCGTTCTGGAGCTTTGGGCGGAAACAAAAAGCGCAGCTTTTTGTCCGACCAGCGGAGGAACGGGTAATGTACCCGCAGAACCGCGGTATACACGCTTCCCGGCCAGTCGTATTTAGATTTCGTAAATGCGGCGGGCTATGGGCATGCGGCGGCCCATGCCGAAGGCCCGGGGAGAAACTTTATGGACAGGCGGCGCCTGGCGGCGTTTGAATTCGGCGCGGGCAACGGTCCTGATGACTTGTTCGGCCAGACCCGCGTCCCAGCCGCGCTCAACGATTTCTTCCTTCGATTTATTTTCAAACAGGTAGAGTTTGAGTACCTCGTCCAGAACTTCGTAGGGCGGAAGGCTGTCCTGGTCTTTCTGGTTTGGCCTGAGTTCCGCTGACGGGGCTTTGGTCAGTATGGCTTCGGGAATGGGCGGCCTTGCTCCTCCGGCGAGGGCGCGGCGGTTGATACGGCGGCAGAGGGCAAAGACTTCGGTTTTGAACAAATCGCCTATTGGTCCCAGCGCGCCGTTGGTATCGCCGTAGAGGGTACAGTACCCCATCGCGAGTTCGCTCTTGTTGCCGGTGGTAAGGAGCATGGAATCAAATTTATTGGAAAACGCCATGAGCAGCGTTCCCCGTATGCGGGCCTGAAGATTCTCCTCGGCAAGATCAAAGGGGCGGCCTTCAAAAACGCCGGAGAGGGTTTTGAGAAATGCCGTAAATGGTTCTTCTATGGGAAGGAATTCAAAACGGCAGCCCAGATTGGCGGCAAGAAGGGCGGCGTCGTCTTTGGACCCCTGGGAAGAAAAGCGGGACGGCATGCCGAAGCAGGCGACATTGCCGGCGCCCGCGGCCCTGACGGCAAGATAGGCGACCAGCGCGGAATCAATGCCGCCCGAAAGTCCTACATGGGTCCGGGTAAATCCGCACTTCTTCATATATCCCCTGATCCCCATGACCAGAGCGCCTTCAAGCGTGTCAAGTTCTCCCTCGCTGAGTCCTGTGGCTTTTTCTACGGTTTCTTCCTGCGGCGCGGTGCGGATAACGCTTGGGGCAGAGGTATCCCAGGAAACAAGATCCTCCTCAAAGGCGCGGGCGGAAACTTCAAGCGGCCCGGGGGTTCCTTCGCGGGGAGGGGCCGTAACAAAAGACCTGCCGTCAAAAATGATGGAGTCATTGGCGCCCACGGCGTTGATATACACTATGGGAACGTTCCCGCGCCTGGAGATACGCTCGGCCAGTTTGAGGCGCAGCTTGTGTTTGCCCGCATAGTAGGGCGAAGCCGAAGGAACGCAGAGCAGGCTTACCCCAAGGTTGAAAAGATCATCCACCGGGTCCGCTATATAGCGGGTTCCCGGCGTTTCGGTCTCCCGCCACACATCCTCGCAGATGGCAAAGCCGATGCGTTCTCCTTTCCACTTAAAAATTCCGCGCTTTTTTGCGCTCTCAAAATTCCGCGCTTCGTCAAACACATCGTAGGTCGGCAGCAGGGTCTTGAACTGTTCAAACACCAGTGCCCCGTCAAGGATAATCCCGTAGGCGTTCACCAGGGCCTTGCCGCCCACATCGGGATTGCGCCCCACATAGCCCACTCCCACCGCGATGCCCGGAGGCAGTTCGCGCTGCAGCATACGCAGGGAGCGGAGATTCATCTCCACAAAAATATCCTGGTCCAAAAGGTCCATGGGCGGATACCCGCAGACCGCAAGCTCCGGGAAAAGAACCATATCGGCGCACTGGGCGTTCAGGGCTTCCCGTGAAAAAGAGGTGATCTTTTCAAGATTACCGGGGAAATCACCGATGGTAGAATCAATCTGGGCTATTGAAAGTTTCATGAGTACTCCGCTGCCAGTATAGCGTATTCAGAAAGAACGGTAAATTACCCGGAGAGGATTAATCGTTCTGCCGTATTTCTGTCTTTGGCGCGTGCCTCGATGACACGCTCTATGGCAGTGATTACCTGGGGGTATTCGGCTTCCCGGAGTATAGAAAGAAGATATTCAATACGCTGTCGTTCAGGATTGTGGTGGAGGGGTGATTTGAAATCAGCCTCCCTGCCATAGGCAAGCCACTCAAGGGAAATATCGAGTGTTTCACAGGTTCTGACCGCCAGGTCGAAATCAAGGTACTGCCTTCCGTGGAGTATCTTTGAGACCGCGGTTCTTGTAATGTGCAGCTTATCGGCAAAGTCAACCTGTTTGAAGCCGCTGTTTTTCAGCGCCAGAGCCAAACGTTCGCCATATCCGCTCATAATAAACCATCTCACATAAAAGGGGTGATCTTTCACCCTGAATTGCTTTGAAGCAATTTTTTTTATCCGGGAAGACCTCGTGCCTCATCGCCATGCGGCGTTCCCGGACAGCGGCATATAGTCACAGTGCCGCGTCTGTGAAAACAAAACAGATACCTCCTGTAAAAAATAAATCGTCCACAGTACCACCATAGTGGTTTCTCCGCCGCCGGTATTGTCGTATTCACGCAAGAGTATGAGTTTTTTAAGAGCTTTGTTCGTATTGCTTCCCGAAACGTTCCCTTTACATGACCGGCGCCGGTCCGTATACTTTAGCCATGACCAGGGGTATTCTTGTCGCCGGAAACGAAGCATCTCTTACGCTTATGATTGCCCGCGAGGCGGCAAAGCGGGTTGACGCCGTGGCCACCGCCCTGATTCCCAACCGCTTTGGGGGGGCCGCCCCGGCGGGAAATATCAATGTCGGGGAAGGGTCCTCCCAGATTCCCCTGGGGTGGAATCCCGGCAGCCCCATTTCCGCCCGTTCCCTGGTGCTGGGAGCGGTGAACCGGCTGGGCCGCATTGACGACGCGATTTTAGTCTGTTCTCCGCCGGCGATACGAAAGCGTCCAGCCGAGATGAGTCCCAATGATATTGAAGTGCTGGTAAACGACCACATAAAGGGCTGGTTTTTCCTGACCAGGGAACTTGCCCTGTATTTCAGGAACAGCGCCGCTTCCGCGCCGGGCGAGCGCCAGGGCGGCGCAAAGGAAGAAGGGCCAAGAGAAGGCGGTGTCATGGCCCTGGTGATTCCCGGCATAAGCCCCGGAGGTAAATACGATGCCGCCGACCTTGCCGGTCCCGCCTCCGCCGCCGCCTTCAAGGGTCTTGCCCAGAGCATACTTATCGCCGGCGCCGGTGAGCCCTACCGGACTTTCGGCTTTTCAAGCGGCGAAGCGGGCGGCGACGAGGAATTTGCCGCGTATATTTTCAAAATTATTGACGAGGGAAACAGGCGGGATTCGGGCAGGTGGTTTAAATTCGGACGCCTCAATATTTTCAGGTAAGACCTTTAGGTGAAGTACGCGACACCGGCCTCAAAGATGCGCTGGTATTTGTTCCCAGGTATATTGATGTGAACCAGATTCCCGCGGCGTTCCGAGTGGCCCATTTTGCCAAGCACCCTGCCGTCAGGACTGGTCATGCCTTCTATGGCGTAATCAGAACCATTGGGATTGTCCGGCTCTTTTCCGGCGGGTCTGCCTCCTGCATCGGCGTAACAAAAGGCGATCTGACCTGAGGCAAAGAGGCGCTTCGCTTCTTCTTCTCCTATCACCACCCTCCCCTCGCCGTGGCTTACCGGCAGGATGTGGACTGTTCCGGGTTCTTCAAGGGCAAGCCAGGGGGAAGAAGCCGACATGACGACAGTCCGCACCATGCGGGATACATGGCGGCCTATGTTGTTATACGTCAGGGCCGGCATGGCCGCGTCCGCTTCACCGATGCGGCCCCGGGGTACCAGGCCGAGTTTTATCAGCGCCTGGAACCCGTTGCAGATGCCGAGAACAAGGCCGTCTCTTTTCTCAAGCAGGGCGGAAAGGGCGTCCGCCGCGGGAGAGGACCTGAACACATTGGCAATGAATTTCCCCGAACCGTCAGGTTCGTCGCCGGCGCTGAAGCCCCCGGAGAGGGCCACAATCTGGGCTTCCTCTATGGCGCCGGCAAGGCAGGCGCTTGATTCCCGTACCGCTTCGCTTGAGAGATTGCGGAATACCACCTGACGCACCCTGGCCCCCGCCCTGACAAAGGCCCGTTCCATATCCCATTCGCAGTTTGTTCCCGGAAACACCGGCAGCACCACCAGGGGCGGGACGGGACGCCTTTTGCTCCGGGTTTTCCGGGGGCCTTCCCGGCGCGGCGTTTCCCTGACAAAACCGGGAAGCGGCGCGTCTCCGCCTGATGGCTGACTGGTTTGGGGATAGACCTGGGAAAGGGGGTATTCATAGGCCAGGCGGAGTTTTTCGAGTTCTGTTCCGGCTGTCCGCTGTTCGGGTGTCTCTTCTTCGGCCAGGGTTTCTTCGCTTCCGGTAATGATCCTGAACACCGGCACGGAAAGTATCTTTCCCGCAACGGACCAGCGGGCCCCGGAAAGGCTCGTTTTGAATTCTTCAATATACTTTTCGAATTTCCTGTCAACTTCAACCAGAAAACTTCCCTGGGCGCTGATTGCCGAGAGTACATCGCCTTCGGCTTCCACGCCGCTCATATTGCCGAAGGCCATGAGGGCAAGGGCGGCAAGGGCTCCTCCTGCCGGAACCGGAAAGGCCGCCCTGACCAGGGAACGGCTTGAGAGGGCAAGGAGGGCGCCAAGGTTTGCCCTGAATACCTCCCATTCGTTTTTTTTGTTGAGCGGCGCGGCGTTAAACGCAAGGATTATGTTCCCTTCCCTGCCGCTCAGTGCGCCGGAACGGATTTTCTTTGCCGGGACCGCTCCGGCGGCAAAGGCGACGAGGGTGGGCGGCACGGCAAGTTCTATGCCCCGCCCGGCATCCCGGTAGCTGCCCGACATGGAATCCTTGCCCCCTATGGCCGGAACGCCCAGGGCAAGCTGGGCTTCCAGCGCGCCAAGCAGGGCCGAAAGGGGCCTGCCCCAGGAGGCGGGGCTGCCGGCGCGTTCAAAATATTCCTGCAGGGAGAGCCTCGCGCCAAAGGGATCGCCGCCAAGACAGGCGAATTTGGCCAGGGCTTCTTTTACCGCGCCCTTTGCCCCGGTGTAGGGGCAGCGCGAGGACTCATCGGGATCGTAGCCAAAACTCATGACCCCCGCCGTAAGGGGCGTTTTATCCAAAGCGGGAATGAGCATGGCAAGGCCGCACTCGGGGGTTCCCTGGCTTGCGCCGCCCCAGGGAAAAAGTACCGAGGACGCGCCAATGGAACCGTCAAAGCGTTCCTGGAGACCCCGGCGGCTTCCGCCGCGGAGGCTGCGCAGTTCCCGCTCCAGATCGTCAAGGAGAAGCGAAGCGTTAGGCGGCACACCGTCCCTGCCGGACCGCGCCCGGAGAGCGCCGCCGTCCCCCTGGTCCCCGGCGCGGATCAGAACACGGGCTTTTCTGGGCGCGCCGTGGGAATCAAGAAGGGTCCTGCTCAGATCCACGATGGTCTGTCCCCGCCAGCGCATCCTGAGATGGGGGGCGCACGCGGCTTCCTTCTCCGTTCCCCTGTCATAAAGGGTCCCCAGGGAGGGCGCTTCTTCGTCCTCGCCGTAACTTACCCTGGCGATGACCACGGCCTCAAGGTTTTCCCCGGCGGCAAGGGCGATGAGTTTCTCCGCGTCCTCCGGGGAGACTACCACGGCCATGCGTTCCTGGGATTCCGAAATAGCCAATTCAATGCCGTCAAGACCGGCGTATTTTTTGGGGACCGCGTCAAGGTCTATATCGAGACCCGGCGCCAGTTCGCCCACAGCCACAGCCACGCCGCCGGCGCCGAAATCATTGCAGCGTTTTATGAGCAGCGAGACTTCGGGATTGCGGAAGAGCCTCTGGAGCTTGCGTTCTTCCACGGCGTTACCCTTCTGCACCTCGGCGCCGGCTGTTTCCACCGACTCGCCGGTGTGTACCTTGGATGAACCTGTCGCGCCGCCTATGCCGTCCCTTCCGGTTTTTCCGCCTATAAGAAGCACCAGGTCCCCGCGCCGGGGGTTTTCCCGCCTGACCGCCCGTGCCGGGGCAGCGCCCATAACGGCGCCCAGTTCCATGCGCTTGGCGGTAAAGCCGCTGTGGTAAAATTCGGCAACCTGTGCTGTGGCGATGCCTATCTGGTTGCCGTAGGAAGCGTAGCCCGCGGCGGCCTCCCTGGCTATCTTGATCTGGGGAAGTTTACCCGGCAGGGTATGGGCAAGGGCTGTCCGGGGGTCGCCGCCTCCTGACACGCGCATGGCGCCGTATACATAGGCCCTGCCGGAAAGGGGGTCCCGTATGGCTCCGCCGAGACAGGTGGCGGCTCCGCCAAAAGGTTCAATCTCGGTGGGGTG
>JAIRXO010000080.1 GCA_031268255.1 Spirochaetaceae bacterium | reverse complement strand
CGCGTAGAAGATGCGGGGACAGGAAAAACCAATACGGGAAGCGCGCATTGAGTCCGTTTTATACGGCGGCAGGGGCGAATCCAGCCTGTCCGGGAGCTTTGGACGCGAAGCGGCCAGCGGACGGACGGGCGATTCGCTTCCGCCGCCGGAAAGACAGCGGTCCGCGCGCTTCCCGGATTTGGCTTGCGCTGTGCTCCCCCTCCTGGAGTATTGACACAGGATGGGATTTTAAGGCATAGTGAAAGGTACGCGGTGGATGTAGCTCAGCGGTAGAGTCCCAGATTGTGGATCTGGTCGTCGCGGGTTCGAGCCCCGTCATCCGCCCAAAGGCGTTCGTAGCTCACGTGGATAGAGCGACGGACTTCGAATCCGTAGGCAGCAGGTTCGAGTCCTGCCGGACGCAGAATAGAAAGTTTACTCAGGCTTCGCGGGGTAAAGAAGTTTTTGTTAAAATTTGATCACTCTGGGTTCGCCGCCCAATGATTCAAATCTGGCAACGGCGTCTTTAAGGTACAGCGCCTGGGTATTGCCGTCACCGGGTGAATACCGGTCTTTCAGCATGGGATATGCGTCCAGGATATGCTGTTGTACTTCGAGGCGTTCATCTTCAACGGCGGCGGCCTGTATGCGGACCCACGCGCCGCCGTCAAAGGCGCAAATCTCGATTTTGGGATTTTCTTTTATTTGCCTGGAAACATTTTTGCTTTTTCCTGTCTGGATATAAAGTTTCCCTTCAAAAATATCAACCGTACCAAAGGGACGCACCCTCGGCTGGCCGCCTTCCGCTGTAGCCAGATAATAGGTCTGGCATTTTTTAAGGAAATCATACACTTCTTTCATTGCGCCTCCTATGTCTTGGGATACTTATATTTGTCTTTGTATAACATATCTCAATAAAAAAAGCAATAGAAATCATGTGGCTAATTAAAAAAAATATAGTTCTATAAAAATAATTTCACCTAACGTATCATCTTTCCGGTATCAAGGGGTACATTCCAGCATCACAAGAAAACGGCCTTCGCTTGCGGAAACGTCAAAGCGGCCCTGCGGGGTTTCGTTGCTTATGCCGGCAAAACCCCTGTTCCATTGGACCTGGCCGAGGGGCCACTTGAGTCCCCGGCTGGAAATCTTCCAGGGGCCGTTTCCAAGGGGAAATACCGAGACCACGGTCCGGGGGGGCTGGATAAATTCCTTCGAGGAAGAATCCAGGCAAAAACTGTCCTCTCGTGCGGTGATCCAGCGGGAGGGGCTTTTTTCCCTTTCAAAAAGGGAGCGTATGGCAAGGAGGTGGGCGAGTCTCCCCCCTCCCCCGCCTATGAGCCAGACTTCGTCGCAGCCGCATCCCCACAGCAGTTCCAGCACAAGTTCGGTGTCGGTGTAGTCCTTGTCACGGGGATGGCGTATAACCCTGCCGGGAGGATATTTTTCGAGCCTGGCCATGGTGTCAAGGGAATCCATGTCGCCGGTTATCCAGTCAGGGCGGAGTCCCGCCTCCTCGGCCGCCATGAGCCCCGAATCGGCGGCGGCTATGATCCGGGCTTCTCCGGCGAGTTTTCCGCTGATTTCAGGCGGAGGTCCTTCGCCTCCTATAAACGCGATGCCCCGCATTTCTTCCTCCAAAACTGCCCCAGGCAGGGTTTCAGTATACTCCATTTTCAAAGGGGCTGATAATATAGTATAGTGCCGGTGGATGCGCAGATTGTTCATTCACCCCATATTAAAAGAAGTGGCGGAAGTTTTCGCTTCCCGGGGGAAACAGGTTTATCTTGTAGGCGGGGCGGTCAGGGACCTGCTCCTGGGCAAGAATCCCAATGACTGGGACCTCGCGAGCGACGCGAGGCCGGAAGAAGTCATCGCCATGTTCCGCAAGGTCATTCCCACGGGCATCAAGCACGGGACGGTTACCATACGGTACCGGGGCCGTTCCATAGAGACTACCACGTTCAGAACCGAATCGGTCTACACTGACGGGAGGCGGCCTGACTCGGTGCGTTACGCGGCGACCATTGAGGAGGATCTTTCCCGCCGGGATTTTACCATGAACGCGGCGGCTATACGCCTTCCCGGCGGAAGCATGACCGATCCCTTCGGCGGGCAGGCGGATATACAGAAGAAGCTCATACGCTGTGTCGGCAGGGCTGAGGAGCGTTTTAACGAGGACGGGCTCAGGCCCCTGCGGGCCCTGCGCTTCGCCTCCCAGCTTGGCTTTACCCTTGAGGATGAAACATTTGCCGCCATTGCCCCCGCCCTTCCCGCTACCGCCCAGGTATCCATTGAGCGGATCAGGGAAGAACTGGACAAAATACTGGTTTCCGCCCTTCCTTCC
Organism: Spirochaetaceae bacterium; assembly: GCA_031268255.1. GTDB lineage: Bacteria > Spirochaetota > Spirochaetia > Treponematales > Breznakiellaceae > JAIRTD01. The sequence continues at coordinate 5,290 of JAIRXO010000080.1, read as the reverse complement.
CGGGGCCTCCGTCTCATGGAGCAAACCGGCCTCCTCGAAACGCTGCTCCCCGAACTGCGGCGCTGCCGGGGCGTCGGGCAAAAGGGGTTTCACCGGTTTGACGTGCTTGATCACGCCTTTTTAAGCTGCGATTTCGCGGCCCGGGATTCTTCCTTTCCTGAAACGGACTCACGGCTCGTACTCTGCCTCGCCGCGCTGCTCCACGATATAGGGAAACCAGAGGTCCGTGTCTTGGACAGTTCCGGCGTTTATACTTTTTACCGCCATGAGGAACATTCGGCGGCCCTTGCCCTGGGTATATTAAAACGCTTTAAGTATTCCAATGATATTATCGAAAGAACAATCCATCTTATCAGGCAGCACATGTTCCATTATGAGGAGGACTGGACCGACGCGGCGGTACGGCGCTTTATCATCAGGGCCGGAAAGGAAAACCTCCCCGCCCTGTACGCCCTCCGCCGGGCCGACGCCTACGGAACCACGGGCAAAGTCCCCCCGCCGGAAATGCTCGTCCCCCTCGCGGACAGGGTCAACGCCATACTGGAGCGGAACGAGGCCCTGTCCCTCAGGGACCTGGCGGTTAAGGGCGGGGACCTCATGGCGCTGGGCGTCAAGCCAGGCAGGGACATGGGCCGCATACTGAACGAACTTTTTGAGGCGGTCCTTGCCGACCCGGAACTCAACAAAAAAGAAAAGCTCCTCGAAATCGCGGGAAACATAGTGGGAAAGGGAACCTGAGTGCGGTCTGACCTGAGCGCGGGGTCCGGGATGCGCGGGCGATGGCGCGGCCTACTGCCCGGACGGTTCTTCTTTCCGCAGGGCAAGGGCCTCGTAGGCCAGCTTGGCCGCTTCCTGTTCGGCGCTTTTTTTGTTCTTGCCCGCCCCGGGGCCGTAGATTTTTCCGTTGACGCTTACTTCAACCCAGAACATCTTTTCGTGTTCAGGGCCGGTTTTCCGCGAAAGCCGGTAGCCCGGATAGGAGCGGTACAGTCTCTGGCTGTATTCCTGGAGCAGGGTCTTAAAATCCCTGGTGTAGTGGCTGTCGGAGGCCCGGTCTATTTCGCCCTGGATAAAACGGCGGATAAAAACGGCAACGGCCTTGTAGCCTGAGTCAAGGTAATAGGCGCCGATGAGGGCTTCCAGGGCATCGGCCAGTATGGCCTTTTTTGTCCTGCCTCCCGAATGGTCCTCACCCTTGCCCAGTATGAGCAGCCGGTCTATGCCCAGTTCAAGGGAAATACCCGAAAGTATCTCCTCGGACACTACCACTGATTTTATTTTTGCCAGGTCCCCTTCGCTGCGGTCAGGAAAAAGAGTGTAGAGCAGCGTAACGGTTACCGCGCCGAGTATGGCGTCGCCCAGGAACTCAAGCCGCTCGTTGTTGATTTTATTATTTGATTCATTTGATACGGAACGGTGCATGAAAGAAAGGTTCAAAAGCTTCTGGCTCTTGAACCTTATGCCCGCGGTCTTTTGAAAAGCCGCCAGTTCTTTTTTTCGCCCGGAGCTCAGTTCCGGCGGCGCCGGAACCGCCCGGGTAAGGCGCTCCGCCATAGCCTACTTCTGCTGGGATTTTATGTATTCGTAGGCGTCCCTGACGGTCTCGAATTCATTGGCTTTTTCATCGGGGATGGAAATTCCCATTTCTTCCTCGATGGCATAGACCAGTTCATAGGTATCGAGGCTGTCAGCGCCCAGGTCCTGGCGAAAGGAAGCGTCAAGGGTGATTTTTCCTTCGTCAATTTCCAGCTTATCGGCGATTAATTTTTTTATTTTCTCAAACAAATCGTCCATGGGTCCTTATCTCCTTTGGAATAATCTCAGGTCTTTGCTTCTGGAACAATGACCTGTTTACCCCGGTAAAAACCGCATTTGGGGCATACCCGGTGCAGCAGCACCTTGTTGCCGCAGCTTGAACATTCTACCAGGGTTGGGGAACGTAGTTTCATGTTGAGGGTCTGTCTCCGGCGTGTTCTCGCCTTTGACGTTTTCGATCTAGGTACGGCCATACTCTTATCCTCGCTTTATGTTTCCCTATTCCATAGTTAAAATAACAAAAACACCGTAAAGTGTCAAGATAGAAAAGGGGTCTACGGGGCCTTTTCATCATAAAATTTGAAAAGCCGCCGTCACTTACACTTTAGTATACTTGATTTTCAGCTTTTCGGCAACCAGGGGGGGAACCATGGCCGACAGGTCTCCGCCAAAAGATGCCAGTTCCTTGATGGATGATGACCTGAGCACAAAATAGGCGGGGTCGGCGGCCATAAAGACGGTCTCCACCTGGGGGTCAAGGCCGCGGTTCATCATGGAAAGTTCATATTCGTAGGCAAAGTCAATGACGCTCCTCACGCCCCGTATCAATACCGGAATATTCCGCTTTTTGACAAATTCCACAACCAGGGTATCACAGAACAGCGCCTCGACATTGTTCCAGGGTTTTACCAGTTCCTGTACCATGGATATGCGTTCTTCCGTGTTGAAAAGGTATTTCTTTTCGCTGTTTACCGCCACAACCACAAACACTTTCTCAAAAAGAGAACTGGCCCGCCTGATTATATCAAGATGACCGTAGGTCGGGGGATCAAAAGACCCGGGGAAAGCGGCCCAATTCATGGACAAAGCATAACCGCCAAAGGGCCTCCGGTCAAGATTTAAGTACAAAAACATCCGAAAGTTCACTTTTTTTCCGATAATATAGCCTATACTGATACAGGGTATTTGACTGAATTCCAAACCTTGTATATTATATAAACATTATGAAGAATAGTGCTTCATCAATATTGGTGTCCCTGATTTCCTGTTTTTTGACCCTGCTGTCCTGTGCCGGAGAACCTTCTCCCCAGGCATCTCCCCCTCCACAGGAGAGCGCCCCGGTTTCTCCTCCGGCGCTTCCCGCCGCGCCTCCCGAAGCGCCTTTGCCTGAGGAGGTTTTTGACCCCGCGACCATAAGCCGGGAAATATTCGATTCGACAAAAACCGATGTTCAGAAGCTCATCCAGGACCTTAACGGCATCATACGGGCCAGAAACTACCGGGCCTGGGTTTCGTATCTGAGCGATGACTATTTGCGGGACATAAGCTCCCCGGATTTCCTGGCCCAGACATCCGCCTCGGCCCGGCTCAGGCAGCAAAGAATCGTACTCGGTTCCCCTGAGGACTATTTTAACCATGTGGTAGTCCCTTCCCGTGCCAATGACCGGGTGGATGATATTGAATTTACCAGTCAAAACAGGGTAAAGGCCTATACCGTTACCCCGAACGGACAAAGGCTCAGATTGTATGAGCTTGAAAAAACCGGCAATAGCTGGAAGATAATGAATTAGTGTTTGTCCATAATGTGGACACGCAAAGCAACCGGCTTTGTGGACAGACGCGAATTAGGAAGGCGAGGGAGGCAATATGATACTCACCATGAAACGTTTCGCTGCTGCGCTTATAGCACTGGGCACACTTACCGTTACCGTGCCGGCACAACAGCAAAATTCGAACCAGCGGGAAATGTCGGTTGAAGAATCGTACCTGCAGCAGTCAGTGGAACTCATGGTTATACGGGAACAGAGCCATGCGGACTCCAGGGAAATGAAACTCCTGGCTCTCCAGTATATAGGCGAAGCCATTGAGCGGGGAAACACCAGCAGGGAAATCCGCGACGCCCTGGAATACATGGGTCTTGAGGGCGTGCTCAACCAGGCCAGGGAAAACAACAGGCTGGTTAATGACTTCCCCGACATACGCCGGGAAGCGGCCAAATACCTGGGCGAAATGGGTACTCCCGAAGCCAAGGACGCGCTTCTGAGGATGCTCAAGGCCGACAGGGAACCCATGGTACTCCAGGAAGCGGTCAGGTCCCTGGGCAGGATAGGCATAAACGACAACAACGAAACGGTCGCTACTATTGCCCATATAGTAACCAGATTCGACAGCACGGACCGGGCGGATAATCTTCTTGCCCTGTCGGCCATTGACGCTTTTGAGTCCCTGGCCGAAAGAAATAACGGCATCAGGGGCTCCGACGCCATCAATGTGCTTATACGCATCGCCGAGGGCCGTTATATACGGCCTGTTCAGGACAGGGCGAGACAGGCTTTAAGCGATCTCCGCAAATATACCGCACAGCAGAACCAGAGCGGCTCGGGCAGCGGTTCCTAAGCCATGAAAAACGCCGTACTGTACTGCCTGCTGATTCTTCCCGGATGCCTGGCCGCCTGTACGGGCGGCGGCGTCAAGGCGGCCATTCCCTCGGAGTTCCCCTACGGGAGCGCCCCCGCTTCCGGGCAGGACGCGGTTTCGGAAACCCAGGTTCCGCCGGGTAACGCCCTGATTCTTGTCCGCGAGGGAACAGACGGCACAGACGGGGGCCTCGCCCTGCTCCTTGACGCCCTTGGCGGTTCCGGCAGGCCTTTTTTTCAGGACAGCGGCAATGACGGCCTTATAAGCCGGGATGATACGGTACTCATCAAAATCAATTCCCAGTGGGCCGAACGGGGCGGAACCAACACGGACCTCCTTAAATCCTTGATTCAGTATATAACCGGCGACCCGGGCGGTTTTTCGGGCGAAATAATCATCGCCGACAATGGCCAGGGCATGTTCGGTTCGGCGCGGAGCGGCGGCAGCCTGGACTGGGACCATACCAACGCCAAAGACAGAAGCCAGTCCGCCCAGGATGTGGCGGATTATTTCGCGTCCCGGGGACACCGGGTGTCCGGTTTTCTGTGGGACACCATCACCAGAAACGAAGTCGGGGAGTACAGCGAGGGGGACAGGCGGGACGGGTTTGTCCTGGGCGAAAACGCGGCGCGGGCCAATATCAGGATAAGTTATCCGAAATTTACCACCCGCTACGGAACCATGGTGAGTTTCAAAATGGGGATATGGGACGACAGTGCGCGCCAATACCGCCCCCAGGCCCTCAAGGTGATCAATATGCCCGTTCTCAAACACCACGGCATATACCAGGTAACCGGCGCCATGAAAAGCTACATGGGCGTGCCGTCTAATTCCCTTACTTCCATGAGCCCCCATCAAAGCGTCGGCAGGGGCGGCATGGGAGCCCTCATGGCCCGTACCAGAATCCCCGTACTCAATATCCTCGACATGATATGGATATCCCCTGATCATGGCCCCTCCTCGACGTATTCACGGGCCGTGGAAAAAAACATGGCCGCCGTCAGCACCGATCCCGCGGCACTGGACTACTGGGCCGCCAAATATGTGCTTCTGGACGCGGCGCGGGCATCGGGAAACCAGCGTTACGCAAGCCTCAGCCCCGACGCCAATGAACCGG
>JAIRXO010000055.1 GCA_031268255.1 Spirochaetaceae bacterium | reverse complement strand
GTTACGGATATATGCCTCGACCGGGACGGAGAGGCTCCCTAGGACAGGGAATTCCGCCTTTCCAACGGGGATTTCCAGGTCCTTTCGGACCGGGAGATAGGGGGCCTGTCCGCCGAGGACCTTGACGAAGGAGTCTACCGCATAGGGCTTATGCATCCTGCGCGGGGACTTTATATAACCAGGCCCCTGGTATCGGTCGACAATATGGGGACCATCAAATTCGGGGATTATTCGGAAAGCTGGAGACCCTCCTGGTATTTCCGGGAAGAACGCCGCTTTGTGGTGGATACATCGCTCCTCATACTGGCCGGGATAATCCTTTTCTGCGTTATAGGAATATTCAGCTCCATACGGGGCATAGGCAGCGTGGTCGCCGAAGGAGCCGCCATACGGGTGGAAGCCGCCGCCCTTATCACAGGAGATATTATGCCGTCTGAAAGAAGAAAGCGCATGAAACGGATACGGAGGCGGGGTATAGGCCTCAGGTTCAAACTTGCGTCATTTACCGTTGCCCTGGTATTGCTGGTGGTCATTCTGGTCTCCGCGCCCCTGTACCTCATGATGACCAGAACCCAGGAAGAAACCCTGCTCAGGGGACTCAGGGACCGCGCCACGGTATTGCTCGAAGGGCTCGCGTCAAGCGCCAGGGCCTATCTCCCCGCGGGCAACATACTGGAACTGAGCTTCCTCCCGGACCAGACGGCGGCCATACCCGAGGCCAAGTATGTTACCATAACCGGCTATGGGAGCGAGGCCGTCACCTTTAACGATTATGTGTGGGCCACCAACGACCCTGATATACTCGGCAAAATCGACACCACGGAACTTGAGCCGGGCCTTTCCCGCCTTGACGACGCCCTCAGCCCGCGCCTTGAGACCGTGTCCCGGGAACTGGACGAAAGGGCAAGGACGGCGGTCGGCTCGCTTTCCGAAAGCATTACCAGTCTTACCCAGGAGGCCCTGGGCCTTATAGGACGGCGCGACGCCCAGAGCGTTCAGCGTATGAACGACATACAGATACTCACCCGGTCCCTCGAAACCAGGCTCAACGAAGATCTTGCCGAAATAGGCCGCACCATAGGGTCAGAGCCTGAGTTCTCCACCGAACGCTATTCCAGTGGACAGAGTACCTTTATCTTCTTCAAACCAATACTCTACCGCCAGAGTTCCGATGACATATACTACCGGGGCCTGGTCAGGCTTGAGATTTCCGTTGACTCAATCATTGACAGCATACAGCAGGGACAGGTGAATCTTCTGAGGGTCATAGCCCTTGTCGCCGCCTTCGCCATAGCCATGGGCACCATGGGCGCCTTTATCCTCGCGGCCCTCATTGTTCAGCCCATCAGAAAACTGGTGTCCCATGTAGAAAAAATCCGCGACACCGAGGACAAGGCGAAACTGGACGGCGTGGAGATAGCAATCAAAACCAAGGATGAGCTTGCCGTCCTGGGCAATACCATCAACGACATGACCCACGGCCTGGTCAAGGCGGCCCAGGCTGCATCCGACCTCACCATAGGAAAGGAAGTACAAAAGAAATTCATACCCCTTGAGATGGACAAGGACGGGAACAAGGTAACATCCGGGTACAGGGACACCAAGAACGCGGCCTTCTTCGGCTACTACGAAGGCGCCAAGGGCGTGTCGGGGGACTACTTTGACTACCAGGACCTTGACGGCAGATACTTCGCCGTCATCAAGTGCGATGTGGCAGGCAAGGGAATTCCCGCGGCCCTTATCATGATACAGGTGGCCACCATGTTCCTTAACCACTTCAAGTCATGGAAACCCACCGAAAAGGGCATGCATATAGAAGAAGTGGTCTACCAGATCAACGACTTCATCGAGACCCTGGGCTTTAAGGGCCGCTTTGCCGCCTTTACCCTCTGCCTCCTGGATTCCCAGACCGGCCTCATACGCTTCTGCAATGCCGGCGATAATATTGTTCACTGGTATGACGCCTCGGAGCGCCGTATCAAAACCGTCACCCTTCCCGAAACCCCGGCTACCGGAGTGCTTCCCAACTTCCTTGTTGAATCAAAGGGAGGCTATCAGGTACAGACCATGACCATAGACCAGGGGGACATACTGCTGCTCTACACCGACGGTATTGAGGAAGCAAAACGAAAATTCAGGGATACTTCCTTCAGGGAAATCATCTGCGCCGAAGGACCCACCGACACGCCCCACGAAAACCATTCGTCCGGCCAGGGAGACGAGGAGATGGGCCCTGACCGGGTGGAGGCCATAGTCAACGCGGTGATGAACAAGAGCGCGTATACCCTCCACAAGTGGCACAACCCCGAAGGGGATATAGACCTGGAGTTTGATTTTTCGTCCTGCACCGGTCATGTGGAAGAAGTCATCATGGCAATGGTTTCGGTGGAGAAAATCTTCCGCATATACAAGGACCGCAGGGCGGATGAAAATTCCCGGGTTCTGGTGGACAAAAAAGTTGACGAATTCCTCAAGAAACATTTCCTCCAGTACAGGACCTATTGTTCTGATGTCAGGGAAAATACTGAAAATCCCGCGTATATGTATTATACTCATGTGATGGAAGATGCCCAGTATGACGATTTAACAATACTCGGCATAAGGCGAAAGTAGAGGAGGAATATATGTCATTTTCTGAAAGGATGAACGATCTTTTGGGGCAGGGCGTTAAGGCGTCAAAAAAGATAGCCGGCCAGGCGGGTCTCAAGGCACAGGACCTCGGCGAAAAAGGCTTTAAGGCCTCCAAGGATTTTATAGCCAAAGCCGGCGCCAGAGCCCAGGACCTGGGCGAACGGGGCGTCATCATGCTGGAAATCAAACAGCTCGAAAGCCAGGCCAAAAAACTCATGGCAAAACTCGGCCTTGAAGTGTATGACGCTTTTACCGTCAAAGAGGTCAAAAGCGTCAGCCCCTCCAACACGGCCCTGAAACCCCTGCTCGCCGAAATCAGTTCGGTAAAGGAAGCCATGGAAAAACGGGAAGCCGAACTTGAAAAGCGGAAAAAGACAAAATAGATTTGTTCGACAACCGTATTGCCTCAAAATAAATCTTACCCCGTCAGCTTTTTAAGTCTGCCGCAGGCTTCTTCCACATCGGCGCGGTGGCCAAAGGCCGAGAAGCGCACAAAGGACTGGCCTGTGGGTCCGAAGCCCGAACCCGGCGTGGTGAGTACCTGGCATGTT
>JAIRXO010000305.1 GCA_031268255.1 Spirochaetaceae bacterium | reverse complement strand
TCAATACATCAATGACCAGCATAATATACCGGAGCATTTCTTCGTCAAGAACGGGACCCACCCTGAAACGAATGGGCGCGTGAGAAGGATACAGTACCAGTTCGTATCCGTCATAGAGTTTCTTGTGTATCCTGATTTCGGAAATCAGGGAAAGAAGCAGGGGATTGCGGGTATTGATGCCCTCAAGATTTTCCAGCAGGGGCCGCAGGTTTTCGGGAAGCCGCAGGCCGGGCCGCAGGTTTTCAAAGACAAGGCCCGAAATAATGGGAAGTTTTTCGCTTAACGTTCTCAGTTCCCCTTCGGCGCCTATCCTGAACACCACGCCTTCCTGGTCAAAAAACACGGGGCTGATTTTCCCCTGGTATTCGGCAAAGGCAACGGCGCAGGCCCTCCTCGGTTTCAGGGTAACGCGCAGGGTATCGGGAAAACTTTTTTCCACCAAAGCCTCTCCCACCATATACAGTTCTTCAAGGGCACGGGCCGAAGAAGCACTGTTAAAATTGACAAAGGACGAATCGGAAACTATTCCCGCCCTGGCGATGATTTCGCCGTCGCTTAATTCGGGCAGCCCCCGGATTTCAATATGGTTAAAGGGCATGCAGGGAGTAATCCCGAACAGCCATACCAGTTCGACAGCGAGTATCATAACCAGCACCATGAGGAGCCGTTTTAGTATTTTGTCAGGCCGGGATTGGGAACGGGAACTTTCCACCCCGGCGGCAAACACATTACCTGACACCGGCATCCTCCTCACTGCTCTGACGGGACACATTGACGATGAGACCCGCGGTTAAAAGGGTTGTCGCCAAAGATGACCCGCCGGCGGAAAAAAACGGCAGGGGAATCCCGGTGGCGGGCAGGGCCCCCGCAACAACCGCCACATTGAGCAGCGCCTGGGATACTATGCCCGTAACGAGTCCTCCGGCGAGAAGCCGCTTAAAGCTGTCTTCGGAATACAGGGCCGCCCGGTAAGCCCTGACGGCAAAGACGATAAAAAGCGCCCAGAACAGAAGCACGCCGAGGAACCCGGTTTCTTCGGCAAAGGAAGCGAAAATAAAATCAGAGTGAATCTCAGGTACGCTGGCTATCTTCCGTATGCCGTGGCCCATGCCCCTGCCCCAGAAAGCGCCCGATGCGACGGTCAGCATCGAGGAGCGGACCTGATACCCCGCCCCCAGGGGTTCCCATCGGGGCCAGAAGAAACTGATAAGGCGCCTGAGCCGGTGTTCCCTGGTCAGTACAAAGAGTACCGAAAAGGGAAGCAGGAGGGCCAGAGCCGAAAGGAGATGGCGTATTCTCACCCCGGCGAGGAAGAACAGCACCAGGGCGTTTACCGCGATAAACAGGGCCGTGGAAAAATTGTTCTGCCGGTAAATGAGGAAAAAGAAAACCGCGGTCACCAGGGCCGGCGGCAGGACCGTCGAACCAAGTTCGTCAATGCGGTCCTCCTTCTTGGCGAATATGTGGGCCAGGTACAGGGGCAGCACCAGCTTGACCAGTTCCGAAGGCTGATAGCTGGAAGAAAAAATTCTTATCCACCGGGGCGCGCCGTTTTTGGTAACGCCTATGCCGGGGACAAAGGTCAGGACACAGAGCAGAATGGCGCCCAGGACCAGGGGCTTTATCCACTTCCGTATAAACTCAAGGTCTATCCAGGACCCGATGAAAAAAAGGATCAGGCCGAGGAGGGCAAAAACACCCTGGCGGAAAACCAGATAGAAACTGTCGCCGAAGAAGCGTTCCGAAAAACCGTAGGAAGCGGAGTAAAGGCTTACCAGGCCGAGGCCGGTGAGGAGCAGTACGCTGGCAATGAGGACATGATCGGCGTGTTTCTTCGCGCCCGGAAAGCCCCCGTCAAACTGGTATATCATCACTGTATCTTTAATGTTGAAAGGGCGATAATGGCGAAAAGCCCCCCCAGAAGCCAGAAGCGGATTACTACCTTGGTCTCCGCCCATCCTGAAAGTTCAAAATGATGATGCAGGGGCGCCATCCTGAACACCCGCTTCTTCCGCAATTTATAGCAGACGACCTGCACGATTACCGAGGCGGCCTCAAGCACAAAGACGCCGCCTATGATGAGAATGAGAATCTCCTTTTTAAGTATCAGGGAAAGGGTAGCCGCGACGCCCCCCAGGGAAAGGCTTCCCACATCGCCCATGAATACCTCGGCGGGATGGGCGTTAAACCAAAGGAACCCTATACAGGCCCCGCCCATGGCTAGGCAGAACACGGTAAGCTCCCCGGCGCCCTTGATATAGGGAATACCCAGATAGGCCGAAAAGTCGGCGCGGCCCGAAAGATAGCAGAGTATCGAAAGGGCTATGAACATGAGCAGCATCAGCCCCGTGGCAAGACCGTCAAGACCGTCGCTGAGGTTGACGGCGTTTGATTCGCCTACAAGGAGCAGCACCGCGAAAGGTATCCAGAGTACGCCCATATCCACAACCGGATTCTTAAAGAATGGAATGTAGAGAAGGCTCATCCCCTCCCCTTCCCGGAAGTACAGCACCAGCGTTATGACAAGGGCCACAACAAACTGACCGGCGAGTTTTGTCTTGGCGGAAATCCCCCGTGAATCGTGCCGTTTTACCTTGAGGTAATCATCTATAAAACCCACAAGGCCGAAACCCGCAAAGGCTCCCAGGGTCAGCCACACCCTGAAATTATCCAGGTCCTGCCAGAGCAGGGTGGCGGCGGCCACTGAAACAATAATCAGCACCCCGCCCATGGTAGGCGTCCCCCCCTTGCTGAAATGGGAAGCGGGCCCGTCGTCCCGTATGGACTGGCCCACCTTGAGACGCCGCAGGGCCTCAATGATGCGGGGGCCAAAAACAAAGCAGATAAAAAGACTGGTCATGGCCGCGTAGGCGCCGCGAAAGGTAAGGTACTGGAATACGTTGAAGGGGGTAAAATATTTTACCAGCGGGTATAGAAATTTAAGAATCATCTAAAGAACCCCCTCGTTCATGAGCCGTTCCAGGGCTGTTCCCCGGGAACCCTTGAGAAGCACGAGATCGCCGGGCCGCAGAACAGAACGGAGTTTTTCCGACAGTTCTTCCATGTCGTCGGTGTAAAACCATTCCCGCGCTTTTTTTGACTTGCGCGGCGCACCCTGGCGCGGCGCACTCTGGCGCGGCGCGTCTTGGCGCGGCGCGTCCTGGCACGGTGTGTCTTGGCACGGCGAGGCGCGGTGTCCGGGACAGTCGTCATCACGGCAGTCCAGGGCCGAAAGGGTTTCCCTGCCGAACAGGAAAACCAGGTCCGCGTCCGAATCCGCAAGGGCTTCTCCGACGGCCCTGTGGGCGGAAGCGGAATATGCTCCCAGTTCGAACATCGAACCTATCACATAAATTTTTCTCCCTTCCCAGGAAAGCGAATCGGCAAAGGCGAGGGCCTCAAGTACGGCCTCGGGATTGGCGTTGTAGCAGTCCTTGATGACCGTAACCGGGCCGGGACATATCTCGCTCCGGCCCGAAAGGGGCTTAACCGATTCGAGCCCCAGCCGTACCGCCTCGCCGCTTACCGGAACCTCCAGGGCCAGCGCCGAGGCGGCCAGGGCGTTATCAAGATTGTAACGCCCCGGCAGGCCAAAGCGTACCGGTTTCCCCTCCCAAATCAATTCCGTCCCCAAGAGACCCAAATCCCGCGCGGCTTCCACAGGAGCGCCTTTTTCAGGACCGTAGTATATTACTTTTCCATTGACGCCCTTTCCCAGGAACGCGGCAAACTCAGAAGCGGCGGGAATGAGGGCTGTTTCCGTACCGGTAAACCGGGAAAAAATTTCTTTTTTTTCCTGGGCTATCGCCTCTTTTGTGCCGAGAATTCCGATATGGGCAGTCCCGATATTGGTAATAAGGGCGATATGCGGTTTAAGAACCCCGGCCAGTTCGGCGATTTCGCCCCGGCGGTTCATGCCCATTTCAAAGACACCCACCTCGTGATGCGCACGCACGGTGAAGGCCGCCAGGGGAAGCCCTGTCTCGGAATTGAGATTGCCGGGGTTCATGACAACTTTTTTTTCCCTGCCTATGATGGCGCCGGCTATTTCCTTGGTGGTGGTTTTCCCCGATGAACCGGTAATGCCGATTTTAAGCAGGGAAGGAAACCGCGAAAGGTATATACAGGCGGCATCCTGCAGCGCCCTGAGGGTATCGTCAACAGCGATGAGGGCGCCCCTGCCCCGGCAGAGTTTAAGGCCGTATTCATTGTTTTCAAGGGCGGAACGGCATACCAGGGCGGCCGCGGCGCCTTTCTCAAAAGCCTGGGCCACATAGTTGTGCCCGTCAGCGGCACTTCCCCGAAGGGCGGCAAAGAGGGCGCCTTTTTCGACGGTTCTC
>JAIRXO010000299.1 GCA_031268255.1 Spirochaetaceae bacterium | reverse complement strand
GTTCCCTCCCCTGTTAAATACTCCCGCCGTTGTTTGTGGTCTTGGTTGTTTCGCGTTTTTTTGCTATTTCTATAGTGGTATGGAAAAGTTTGCCGACGAAGCTCTTATAGAGGTTTCCTCAGGCCGGGGGGGCAATGGCTGTGTGGCCTTCAGGCGGGAAAAATATGTTCCCCGGGGCGGGCCTTCGGGGGGCGACGGGGGCAGGGGCGGCGACGTGGTCTTTGTCATACGCCGCAATCTCCGCACCCTGGCCCATCTCAGGCACAGGCAGCATTTCAGGGCGGAAAACGGCCACGACGGCGAAGGCCGGGAGCGTTACGGCAGGGACGGCGGGGATGTGATTATACCCCTGCCTCCGGGTTCGGTACTCACGGAGGCCGAATCGGGCGTATTGATACGGGATTTTGGCAGGGATGAGGCTTCCTTTGTTTTTCTTAAAGGGGGTTCAGGCGGCTGGGGCAATGTGCATTTTAAGTCGTCGGTGAACCAGGCGCCCCGCAAGGCCCTGCCCGGCAAAGACGGGGAAAACCGCGTTATCCGGGTGGAACTCAGGATTCTGGCGGATATAGGTCTTGTGGGTTTTCCCAACGCGGGGAAATCCTCGCTTCTTGAGCGTTTTACCAATGCCCGGCCAAAGATTGCGCCCTATCCTTTTACCACGAAGATTCCCAATCTCGGCGTCCTCAGCCTTCCGTCGACACGGGCGGACGAAGGAGGGGGGGACATAATTCTCGCCGATATACCCGGTATAATCGAAGGGGCCTCAAACGGCGCCGGGTTGGGCATACGTTTTCTCAAGCATATTTCCCGTACCCGGGCGCTGCTTTTCCTCATTGACCTTTCGTCGGATAATTACCTCTCGGCCTTTGAATCTCTCCTGAAAGAGCTGGCGTCTTTTTCGCCGGAACTTGCGGAGCGGAAGCGGGTCATTGTGGGGACCAAACTTGACCTTGAGGGGACAGGGGACCGCCTTGCCGAACTGGCGGCGCGGCATCCCGGTGAGGCCGTACTGGGCATCTCCGTGTTTTCAGGCAGCGGCATCACGGAGCTTGCCTCCCGGGTCATGCTTTTGGCAGGGGGCGGGGATTGAGGCTGGCCATACTTGGAGGGAGTTTTAATCCCATCCACATAGGCCATCTCCTTCTGGCCGACGCGGTTCTTTCATCCTTTTCCTATGACCGTATTATACTGGTACCTGCCTTTCAGTCTCCCTTAAAGGATGAATCAAAGGGCGCGGACCCCAGGGACCGGCTGGATATGCTTCTTGCCTCTGTCGCCGCCGATCCGCGTTTTGGCGTTGACGACTGCGAACTCAGGCGCGAGGGGATTTCCTACACCCTGGACACGGTGGAAGATATCGACTGGCGCTACAGGCCCCAGGGCCGGCCAGGGCTCATCCTGGGCGATGATTTGGCCGCGAATTTTCACCGGTGGAAAGGGGCAGGCGAGCTTGCTTCTATTACCGACATCATCGTTGCCCACAGGACTTCGCGGGAAGATCTTCCCTTTCCCTATGCCCACAAGAGGCTCGAAAATCCCATAATAGAGGTTTCCTCAGGTTCGGTCCGGGAAAGCATCCGCACCGGACGGGGCTGGGAGTATCTTGTTCCTCCGGGAGCGCGTTTTATTATTCAGGACCGCGCCTTGTACCTGACCGGACAGGGGGCCGTGCCGGACGCGGCGGCCCGCCCTGACGGGGACAAGACGGGCGGACAGGAGGGGTTCCGGGGGCTTGCCTTTCGCCTTGAGAACGACCTGGGCCGGCTTGTCAATTTTAAGCGTTTCATTCATTCCCGGAATACGGCCCTTATGGCCTGGGATATTGCCCTGGCCTACGGCCTTGACGCGGACAAGGCATATCTTGCGGGTATAAGCCACGATATATGCAAGTCATTTCCTCCCAGGGAATTAAAGCGCATGGCTCTCAGGGACGGAAAGGGGCTTTCCCGTATGGAAAAAAAGAATCCCGCCCTTCTCCACGGCAGGGCAGGGGCGGTATACTTACAGGAGCATTACCGTGTTACGGACAGCGAAATCCTTGAGGCCGTGGAGGTCCATACAACCGGCTGTGAGTATATGGGGCCCATCGCCAGGGTACTTTATATCGCCGACAAACTTGAATGGGGCCGGGAGAGCGCCTCTGGACTGCGGGGCCTCCTGGACAGGCGGCCCCTTCCCGAACTGGACGAACTTTTCGCCGCGGTACTGAACGACAGTGTGGCCTATCTGGATTCCCGGGAAGTAATCGTTTCCGGGAGTACCAGGCGTCTCCTCGCGCTTATGGGTAAAAAGGGAAAATGATGAAACGGAAGCAGATGGACGCCAGTATTTTTCTCCTGGGAATCATTCTCGCCCTCCTTGCCGGAGGGGCGGCGTTTACCGTTTTTGTACTCCGCGAGGACCCCCTGGGAGAGGTTTTTTCAGGCGACAGGGTGATAAACAGTCTTTTCATCCTCGAAAAGGACAGAAAGCCGTTAAGCTCATTTGTACTCATGTACTATCCCTCCACAAGGCGGGCGGCGGTTTTTGACGTGCCCGGCGAGGTGGGGCTCATCATACAGCGTATAAACCGGGTAGACCGCATTGACACGGTATACAACCCCCAGCGGGTTGAGACCTTTGTCGATGAGGTGGAACGGCTTTTGGGCATCGAGATCAATTTTCACTTTTCCATTACCCTTGAGAATCTCGGAAAAATCGTGGACCTTGTGGAAGGAGTCGATGTGGTCATACCCTCCAGGGTGGACCTTCCTCTGGAAAAGCCGCCCCTGCTTTTTCCTTCGGGAAGGGTTACGCTCGACGGGGAAAAGGCCGTTTCCTACGCGAGTTACCTCCTTGCCGAAGAAGACGCCGATATAGTCAACGCCCGCCGCCAGCGTTTCTTTTTGAGTTTTTTGCGGCGCCTTGGCGAACAGAACGAATACCTTAAAATAAAGCCGGTATACCGGGAGTTTCACCGCCTCATACGGGGCAGCGCCAATGCCCGGATACAGACCAGGCTCTTTGACGAGCTTACGAATCTGGATACCGACCAGGCCGGCGTACAGACCGTGGCGGGAACAGTCAGGGAGGTATCGGGCCAGATGCTGATACTGCCCTATTATGACGGCAGCCTCATCAAGGACATGGTGCGCCAGAGCCTTTCGGGCCTTACCCGGAATACCGACGGAACCCTCGCCGGGCGCGTATTCACCGTGGAAATACTCAACGGAACGGCTACCTCGGGGCTTGCCCGGCGTACCTCCGACCTGCTCCAGGGTTTCGGCTACGACGTGATTGCCGTAAACAACGCTGACGCCAGCGATTATGAAAAGACGGAAATCATTGACCGTTCAGGCTATGAGGATATGGTAACTACC
This sequence comes from Spirochaetaceae bacterium, assembly GCA_031268255.1. Taxonomy (GTDB): domain Bacteria; phylum Spirochaetota; class Spirochaetia; order Treponematales; family Breznakiellaceae; genus JAIRTD01. The sequence goes on along the minus strand of JAIRXO010000299.1, from coordinate 11,217 downwards.
TTTGCCGAAATCATACGCTGCGAAAATATACGCTTTGAAGCGCCTGATACGGAGCTTCTTGACAGCCAGAATCTTGAATACAAGGCTGATTTTACCCTAATAATCGGAAAGGACTTTAATGGCAGATATGTTATCAACCAGTGATTCCGGCCTGGCCCTGGAACTTGGAGAACTCCTTGCCGGGCACCGGGCGGGCGATGTGGCGGTTATGGATATGCGGGCCCTCAATATGTGGACTGACTTTTTTATCGTCGCCACAGTAACCAGTGCGGTTCATATGCAGGGGCTCAGGAGACATATAGGGGAATTCTGCGCCGCCAGGGGGGTGGAAATTCTCCACCGGCGCAGGAAAATACAGGGCGATGATGAATGGAATCTTATGGATATGGGAACCACGGTGGTTCATCTTATGACCGCCAAAGCCCGTTCCTTTTATGAACTGGAACGGCTTTGGAGCGAGGCGCCGGTCATCTATTCGTCAAAATCGTCGTAATCCACATCTTCTTCGTAGTCAAAGTCATCGTCCTCATCGTCAAAATCGTCGTCGTCGTCATCAAAATCATCATCGTCAAAATCGTCGTCTTCAAAATCATCATCCATGTCATCAAAATCATCCTCTTCATCATCCATGTCGTCATCCTCGTCATCGTCGTCGTCGAAAACCATGAAAGGATAGGGAAAGGATTCGTACTGCCCTTCGCTTACGGGTATGAGGCTGAGTTCATCTCCATTGCAGATAATTTCATCCTGAGCCATGGTGGTACTCCATTTGGACTTGATCTGGGTTATTCCGGGCCTTTACAACCGGGATACTTATCTCTGAAAAACATAAGGGAGAGTTTCCATATCTGTCAACTGGTTTCCGCTGATTTTATCTTTTTTTTAAGAGAAGTTTCGTATTACAGCCCCAAGCTCCCTTTACAAAAATAGCCAGTTGGGTATAATCAAATTCCCATAATGCCTTCCGTTCTGACTATAGAAGCGCCGTGTAAAATCAACCTGCATTTGCGGGTTTTGGGGCGGCGGGAAGACGGTTTTCATGACCTGGAAAGCCTTTTTTTGGCCCTTTCCTGGGGCGATACCCTCAAATTTGAGGTGAAAGCCGGGGAGGGGGGCTGCGAGTTCCTTGCGGACAGGGAGTTCCCCCCGGGCGAAAACCTTATTGTCAAGGCCGTGCGGGCGTTCAGGGAGGCTTCTGGCTTTACGCGCTCCCTGCGCATACGGCTTGTCAAGCGCCTTCCCCTGGGAGCGGGGCTTGGCGGCGGGTCTTCCGACGCCGCGGCGGTTCTCAAGGCCCTTGCGGTCCTGAGCGGAACCGCGCTGGACAGCGGGGAGCTTAATCGCTTGGCCCTGGGCCTGGGCAGCGATGTGCCGTTTTTTCTCGGTACGGGGGCCGCCTTTGTTTCGGGCCGGGGCGGGATTTTGGAGCCTGTGGAGCCTCCACGGGGCATCTGGATAGTGCTGGTCAAACCGGACTTTTCCAGTTCGACCCCCAAAGCCTTTGCCCTGCTGGACAGGGAGAGAGGGGAAAGGAGAGACAGGGAGCCTTCCAAAGAGGCCCTTGTCAGGGCACTGGGGGCCGGGCCGGAAACGTGGCCCTATACGAATGATTTTTTACCGCTCTTTATAGAGCATGGCCCCCCGGAAGAAGGGGCCGTATATTCCCGGCTTATGGGGGATTTTAAGCGCCTTGGGGCGGCTTTTGCCGGTCTTTCGGGCTCAGGGTCCACCTGTTTTGGGGTTTTTAAGGAGAAGGAGGCGGCAAAAAGGGCGGAAAAAGCATTGCGTTCCCAATGGAATCTGGTTAAAACAACATTTCCCTTGCGTATAGGGGAATCGGGTATTAAACTATAAACAAAGTGACCAGGACCAAAAAAGGAGAACGCCATGGAGATTACCGACATCAGAGTCCGGAAAGTGGCCGGTGAGGGAAAACTACGGGCCTATGTAACGGTTACATTTGATGACTGCTTTGTGGTTCATAATGTAAAGATAATCGAAGGAAAGAGCGGTGTTTTCATCGCTATGCCGAGCCGGAAAACCAGGGCCGGAGAGTATAAGGATGTTGCCCATCCCATACACCCTGATTTTCGCGCGGAGCTGCAAAAGAAGATTCTGGACAAGTACGATTCGGGAAACGTTCAGGATGATCCTTCAGTCGAAGTATAGAACCATATTCCGCTAAAAATACCGCAAGCCGCCGCGGGAAAATTCACCGGGAAACTCTTTCGGAATTTTTATTTTGAAAGGGCTGTTCCGGGTTTACAGGAACATTACCCGCCCTGGGCGGGTTTGTCGATTGGGACGTAGGCAAGTGGTAAGCCACCGGGTTTTGGCTCCGGCATGCGCAGGTTCGAACCCTGCCGTCCCAGATACCGCGTCTCCAGAGGACGCCATAAACGAGGAGTTAATACATGAGTCAGGTTGTTTTCGCGGCCCAAAACCGGGCCGATACCGGATCAGGGAAAGCCGGCCGCATACGGAGGCAGGGCCGCATTCCGGCGGTGATGTACGGACATTCGGGAAGCTCGGTTGCCCTGGACCTGGATGCCCAGGAATTTGTCAGCGGCGTCAAGGGGATTTCCGAAAGTACCATAGTGCGCCTTGAGATCGGCGGCAAAATCCACGAGGCTTTTGTCAAGGATACCCAGAGAAACATTCTTGACGGAAAAATTCTCCATGTAGATTTTTACGAGATTGACCAGAATACCCTGGTCCGCGCCAGAGTGCCCCTGCATCTTGCGGGGAACGCCATAGGCGTCAGGGAAGGCGGTGTTCTGGAATTCCCCCTGCACGAAGTGGAACTGGAATGTCTGCCCAGGCATCTTCCCGAAAGCGTCAGCGTTGATGTTTCGGAACTTAATGTGAACCAGTCCATCCATGTGCGTGATATTGCGTTTGCCGAAGGCATACGGGTTCTTTCCAACGGCGATCAGGTCGTGGCTCTGGTGAAATTCGCCAAGGCCGAGGCCGTTGCCGTAGAAGAAGCCGCCGCCCCCGCCGAGGGAACGGCCGCCCCCGCTGAGGGAGCCGCCCCCGCGGCGGCAGCAGCCCCGGGAAAGGGCGCCCCTGCCGCGAAGGAGCAAAAGTAAGCGCCAGAACCTTAGCCATGAACAATTTTGAATCGGACCTGGCGCGTAACCTGGGTGTCCGGCCCCGGGGAACGGTCCTCCTGGCGGCAGTTTCCGGCGGAGCCGACTCCACGGCCATGCTGGCCGCCCTGTCTTCCCTGCGGGAAGAGCGGGACTTTGTTCTGCGCTGTATTCATGTTAATCATGGCATACGTTCCCCCCGGGAAAACAGCCGCGACGAGGAGGCCGTCAGGTCCCTGTGCGGTGTTTTTGGCCTGCCCTTTACAACAGCCAGGGTGAAGCCGGGGCGCATAGCCCTCAGGTCGGCGCGCTGGGGCGAGGGCCTTGAGGCCGCGGCCCGGAAATACCGCCATGCCGCCCTGCGCCGCGAAGCCCGGCGTACAGGCGCTTCCCGTATTCTTATCGCCCATACCCGTGATGATTCGCTGGAAAAAATCCTCATGGCCATGCTGCGCGGCGGAGGGCCCGCCGCCCTTGCCGGTATGCCTCTTGAAAAAGGCGGTATACTCAGGCCCCTCATAACGCTTACCCGTGCCCAGGTTCTTGAGTACCTTGCCGGGCGGGGCCTTTCGTACTGTTCAGACAGTACCAACGCCGATACCGCGTACCTGAGAAACAGGGTGCGTCTTGCCCTCGTTCCCCTGCTTGACGAACGCTTCCCCGGCTGGAGAAAGGCCCTCCTCGAACTGGGCAGGACCCAGGCCCTTATCGCGGCGGCCCTTGAGAAAGCCGCGGGGGAGCTGCCCTGGACCGGAGATGACAAAACTCTGTCCCTGCCGGAAAAAGATTTTTTTTGCCGCGACGAAATTGTCAGGGAAGAAATACTGTACCGGGGCATAGACAGCCTGGGCATGGGTCAGGTAAGGCGCGAAAGCCTCCGCCTTTTTTCCGGGGGTAAACTTCAATCTATGGACCTGGGGCAGCGGGGGAGGGTACGAAAAATATACCGCCTGGAACGGAAGCAGGGCAGCGTGGTTCTCAGTGTTGTCAGGAAAGGAAGCGGCGGCTTTGCCCTGCTTATAGAGAAGCCCGGACAGTACCATATCTGCGGCCTGGATATTGAAGTATCTGAACTTCCCCTGCCGGATGCCGGGGAAAAGTCTTGCCGGGCGGAAATCACCGCGCCGCGTGGTGATTTTTTTGCCGCGGCCCTGCCCCTGGTAATCAGGAAGGCCGCGAGCGGCGATGAAGTCCTCTACCGGGGCAGGCTCTGTCCCCTCGCGTCCCTCCCCGGCCCGGAAAAAGGACAGGAACTCGCGGTTGTTCTGGACAGGAAGGGTATCGCGGCATGTTTTGGACTAGCCGGAGGGGATATAAAAGATTTACTATATACGAGAGATTCACAGGACCCGCGCGGGCAGCCGCTCATAAGCGGCGGCGTGTTTGCACAGGTCCTGATATACAGCGGGGGATTTGATGGAGAACAAGAATAACAACCCTTTACCGCCCCGGCCTCCTGTAAACCCAGGCAGGCCGAACCGTTTCGCACTGGTTTTTTTTCTGGCGGCAATGGGGTTATTTATAGCCTATTTTTTCAGAACCGATACGGCCCAGGTCAGGGAGATACACTATTCGGCTTTTATCAACCATGTAAACCGGGGCGAGGTGTCAACGGTAAAAATTCTGGATAATACCCTCATTGAGGGAAACATCAAGGGCGCGTCCGGGGAGCTCATACGCTTTAAGACCCAGATACCCTATCAGGATGTCTCCCTGCTTTCAGCCCTTCAGGAAAAGGGCGTTGACGTATCAGGCGGCACCGGGGCACTGAGGCCCGCCCGTATATTGTTCGAGATACTTCCCTGGATCATAGGCTTTGGCCTTATATGGTTCATGTTCAGAAATATGCAGGGCGCGGGGAACAAGGCGTTCCAGTTCGGCAGGAGCAGGGCCAAGCGTTACCACGACGAAGGCAAAAAGATCAGCTTTGCCGATGTCGCCGGACAGGACGACGCCAAGTACGAACTACAGGAAGTAGTAGCCTTCCTCAAGAATCCGCAGAAATTTACCAAAATGGGCGCCAAGATACCCAAGGGCGTACTCTTGGTCGGCATGCCCGGTACGGGAAAAACCCTCATGGCCAGGGCCGCCGCCGGAGAGGCGGGGGTGGCTTTTTTCCACATGTCGGGTTCCGATTTTGTCGAAATGTTTGTAGGCGTCGGCGCGAGCCGGGTCCGGGACCTTTTTGAGCAGGGCCGGCGTAATGCCCCCTGTATTGTTTTTATTGATGAACTTGACGCAGTGGGCCGTACCAGGGGCGCGGGCTACGGCGGCGGCCATGACGAAAGGGAACAGACCCTGAACCAGATGCTGGTGGAAATGGACGGCTTTGATTCCAAAGACGGGGTCATCATACTGGCCGCCACCAACAGGCCCGATGTCCTTGATCCGGCGCTCCTCAGACCTGGTCGCTTTGACCGTCAGGTGGTAGTCGCCATGCCCGATATCAGGGAAAGGGAATCAATACTCAAGCTGCACGCCGCCAAGGTTCCCCTTGCCCCGGAGGTAAACCTCGCCAGGGTGGCCAGGGCTACGCCGGGAATGAGCGGCGCGGACATAGCCAATCTGGTCAATGAGGCGGTTCTTTACGCCGCCCGCAGGGACAAGACCCAGGTGGAGATGCCCGACTTTGAGGAGGCCAGGGACAAAATACTTATGGGCGTGGCCCGCAAGTCCCTTGCCATGTCTGAAAAAGAAAAACGCATGACCGCCACCCATGAGGCGGGCCACGCCCTGCTGCATTATTTCCTCAAGGACGCAGACCCCCTCCATAAAGTAACCATAGTACCCCACGGCAGGGCACTGGGCATGGCCATGTCCCTTCCCGAAGAGGACAGCTATTCGAGGACCAGGGGCTGGCTTACCGGACTCATTACCATTATGTACGGAGGCTGGGTCGCCGAGAAAATATTTTTTGATGAAACCACCACTGGCGTCAAACAGGACATACAGCAGGCCACGGACCTTGCCCGGCGCATGGTCTGCGAATGGGGCATGGCGGCGGAGCTTGGCCCCGTTGCCTACGGCCAGGAGGACGAACCTATCTTTCTTGGCAAGGAAATCGCCCGGCACAAGGACTATTCTGAAGATACGGCCCAGCGCATAGACCGGGAAGTAAAGGGTATTCTTGACAACTGCCTCGCCCAGGCCCGGTCCATTCTCGAAAAGGAAAAAGAAAACCTCGCCAAACTCAGCGAGGCCCTCATCACCAGGGAAACCCTCATTGACGACGAAGTACGGGAAATCATCGGCTTCCCTCCAAGGGAAACCCAGGCGGCCCCCGGTTCCGCCGAAGGCAGTACATCCGGGGGTGAATCCTGAAATGAAAGGGCGTATAACGGCGGCAGTAGTTTTTTTTATCGTTTCCGCCGTCCACGCCCAGACTGATGACAACCCTCTTAAAGGCGATCTGGCAGGCCGCTATGTTTCCTGGGCGGAGGAGCAGATTGCCCAGGGCCGCTGGACCGCCGCCCTTCTCGGCCTGGAAAGGGCCGGCGACTTTGCCGATGTGTCCTCGGATATTTCGTATTTATCGGCCCTGTGCCTGTTCCGCCTTGATCAGGGCCGGCTTCCCATACTGGAAAAACTCCGTCTGGCCCTGGAAACGGATATATGGCGCCGTTACGCGCCACATGACGCGGAAACCCTCCTGACAAGGATACTTGTTCAAACCAGGCGCTATGAGGATGCCCTCTCTGTTCTGTCGCGGCTTCCCGAAAGCCTTGAGTCTTTGGAACTTACCCTTGCCGCCCTTAAAGGATCGGGAAACAGCGAGGCGTTCAGGGCCGCCGCTTTCCGGGCCCTTGAGCGGTATCCCCGCGAAGGCGGCCCGGCCGTACTGGTCCTTGACTACGCGCGCTCCCGCCTTCCCCGGGACGCTGACCGCGAACTGGTAAACCTGGTGCTGAGGCGGCTTCCCCTTCTTGTTGACCTGAGTCCTAGCCTGGCGTATAAGGCGGCTCCCTTTATACGGGATGCGGAAGAGGCCCGCCGCCTGGTTGCCGCATACAGGGCCTCAGGGAATCCTTCGCCGCTTTCCCTCCCCGCCGCGCTCAATCTCGGCCTTGTTTCCGAGGACCAGGCCGTTGCGGAACTTTTCGGAGCGCCGGAGGGAGGCCCCGCCGAAATTCCCCATGCCCTTATCGGGGAAATTTGGTCCCTTTTGCGAACAGGAGAGGCCCGGAGGCTCTTTGCCGGAAACCTTTCGGTATTCAGCGGTGTTATAAAAGAAGATGAGGACGGCGACGGCATTGCCGAAACCGCCGTCAGATACCGCCGGGGCAGTGTTGTCTCATATCACTACGACGACGGTCAGGACGGCGTTCCCGACCTGGAAGTGTTTTTTGCCTTTGGGGTGCCGGAAAGCGCCTCCCTGCCCGCGCTTCCCGGCGCGTCCCAAGGCGGGGTGATTTCCTCCGGTAGTTCCGGGGATGCCGGAGAAGAAAAAGTATGGGTGTTTTGGGAAAAATATCCCGCCCTTCTCAGGGCGGAACTTGGGGGCACGGTTTTTTTCCCCCCTCCTCTGGAATTTTTTTACGCGCCGCTGCGCTTTGTTCCCCTTGCCGGGGACGGGACGGAATTTCTCTATCCCAGGCGGGATCCCCTGGTTCCCCGCATATCCGCCCGTTCCCTGGCCGCCTCGGCGGTCCGCATTGAACGGCCAGGTAAAAGCGCCGAAGGCGCTGTTGAGACCATTGAGATGATACGGGGCATACCCCAGCGGGCCAGGGAAACAGCCGGCGGCAGACTCGTTTCGGAAACCGAGTTTCGCCTTGGCCAGATGTTTTTACAGCGTCTGGATATGGACATGGACGGCAGGCTCGAAACCCTGCGGCGTTTCCGCCAGGTTCCGGGTCTTACGGACAGGACGGACGTTCTTGATTTCGCGGGGGATATGGAAAGCGCGGAAAGCGATTGGGATGGAGACGGTTTGTTTGAATATGGCGAAGTATATCACCCGGACGGCAGCGTCGAGCGGTCCTGGGACCTTGACGGCGACGGCAGGAGGGAACGGCATGAGACTGGTTCCCGTTAGGCGTTCCGCGCCTTGGCGCGCCCTTCTGTTTCCTTTAATCCCGCTTTTCGCCTTTGCCCTGACCCTCGTCTCCTGTATCAGCGCGGAAGAACGGCTTGAGATTCCCCGCCCGACTGAGCAGTTCAGGCTTGACGATATAAAACGGTACACGGCGGAAGACCCTGTGCGGGCCATACACCTTATGGGCGCTTATGAGCGGAGCTATGGCCTTGAGGACCGTTCATTTGGCGAACTCAGGCAGCAGGCTGTAGAAAATCTTAAAGAGGCCCAGATAAAAGCCATAGACGAGCGCCGCTGGGATGACGCCGCCTCAATGGCGCGTTCCCTTATGGCCCTGGGTATCGAGGTAGAAAGTACCGGCATGGAGCCTGACTTTCTTCTTGCCGAGGCCGGGGAATACCTTGCCGGGGGCAGCAATCTCGCCGCCTTTGTCTACGCGGTACGGGCCCACGAACTTGATCCCCTCAGCGCCGATAAGGCCCTGCCTTTCTTTGAAAGGGCCGTCGAACTGGGCCAGCGGCGTACCGCGGCTTTTTTTCTTGCCATTCTTGAAAGCGGCGGCGCCCAGGTTGATGACGAAGCGCGCGCCTATGCCCAGGGCAGGGATGCCCCGTCGGATATGATACAGGGTGTCGCCACGGTCATGGTGTACCGGGGAACCAGAATAGAGCGGGGCATGGGCAGCCCCGACTGGATACTGGGCTCGGCCTTCTTTGTTGACCCGTCGGGACTCCTCATTACAAACTACCATGTCATCGCGAGCGAAGTTGACCCTTCTTACGAGGGGTATTCACGGCTGTATATACGGCTGGGCGATTCTTCAAGCGCCCGCATACCGGCCAGGGTTGTAGGCTGGGACAAGGCCATGGACCTTGCCATCATCAAGGCGGAGATAAAACCCGCCTATGTTTTTTCCGTCGTTGACAGGGTGCTGCCCAGGGTAGGCGAGACGGTGCTTGCCATAGGCTCACCCGGCGGGCTCGAAAAAACCGTAACCTCAGGCATTGTGTCCGCCCTGGGAAGGCGTTTCCTGCCGATAGGGGATGTCATACAGATAGACGCGGCGGTAAACCACGGCAATTCAGGCGGCCCTGTGGTTGACCTGTACGGACGGCTTGTGGGCATAGTGTTCGCCGGCATAGAACAGTACCAGGGCCTTAATTTTGCCGTGCCCGCCGAGCGTATGGCCGCGGCCCTGCCCGCCATGATACGGGGCGGCAAGGCTGAACGGCCCTGGCTGGGCATTACGGTAAACGAGACCAACCAGGGCGCCGAAATTGTGTATGTGGCTCCCTTTACCCCCGCGGCTGAACAGCGTCTGGAAGAAGGGGTGTATATAACGAGCATTAACGGGATAGAACCGCATGTGCCCCAGGGAACCCTGATTCCCGCGCTCCAGGACCTGCTCTTTCCGGCAAAACCGGGCGAACTGGTGGTTCTTGAGAGTTCCGACGGCAGGACAACCGTACTACGCAGTACGGCCCGGCCCGATGTACCCCTGGCCGCCGCTGCCAAACTTGACAGCAAGGAACGCATCGCCGCGCCGCTTTTCGGCCTGGTACTTTCTCCTTCGGCAACCAGGGGCTTTTCACCTTCCTTTCTGGTGAAGAAAGTGGTCCGGGGTTCGGTGGCCGACGAGGCCGGTCTTTCCGAAAATGACCCGGTAAGCATAAAAAACCTCAGGGTAGACGAGAATCTTGGCATAGCCTGGATGGATATAAATGTTAAACGCCGGAGATCAGGGTACCTTGAGACCACCATGCGGCTGCCGGCGATTCTTGATTCCCCGGATACGCTTTAGGCGCGCTTGGCCCCGGCTTAATACCCCGGAATTTTCAAAATTTTCAATTTTTAAACCTCCCCGGCTTAAAAAGAAAAATTAAAAAAACCTGACAAAAACACTTTGTTTTATCGCGTTTTTTTTATATTATAAAAGTGTTGAGTTTGTTCCACAAAGCCGGTTGGTTTTGGAACTGCCTCAGATTCTATTTAAAAAGAGAGGTGCCCCATGTATCCTATTCTCAACGAAGAACACAGGAAAGATTTCTTTGCCGGTTCCGAACAGGATGATTTCTGGTACAGGGAAATGGAAAAAAAGTACGCCGAGAGCGAAAGGCGCTACAGGAGGCTTTTCGAGACCGCCCCACTGGCGGTTTTCTTTTCCGACCCTGACGGGCGCATACAGGACTGTAACCGCCATTTTGCCGACATACTGGGCTACGACAATCCCGCCGAACTGCGGAATATCAAAATATATGATTTTTTCGCCTCGCCCGGAGACGGCAGGGATTTTGTGCATGAGTTAATCGCCGATACCGGAACGGCGACATACGGCAAGAAGATAGGCGAATGGCTTCTCCGCGACGCCCAGGGCGGCATCATGCCGGTTCTGGTTTCCCTGGAACTCAAAACCGACGGCCTGGGACGGCCTGAGGAACTCAGGGGCCATCTTGAAGATGTAAGCGAATACAGGGAACTTGAGTCCCAGCTTGCGCATAACCAGAAACTTGAAACCATGGGCTGCCTTTCGGGAACCATTGCCCATGATTTTAACAATGTGCTTTCCACCATTATCGGCTATTGCAGCCTTATACGGGAAAACGATTCCCTGGACCCTTCACTGTCCTCCGATGTGGACAAAATACTCAGCACGGCCCGGAACGCCTCAGACCTTACCCGGCAGCTCCTCAGTTTTTCCCGTGACGGCGGTCAGGATGGCGAAATCTGTATCCCGGTACGGGAGACCCTTAATGAAATTGAATATATACTCCGCCGTCTGGTACGGGGGGAGATAGGGCTTCACTTCAATCTTTATCCCGAAGAATTGTACATAAGCCTTAACCGCGGCCGCTTTGAGCAGATGGTCATAAACCTGATACGGAATGCCCAGGATGCCATTACCGGCCATGGTTTTATCGAAGTAAAGAGCGCCCTGTACTCAGGCGGTGGCAGGCGGGGCCTGGAGGGGAACTGGCTTGAACTGAGCGTGAGGGATACAGGGTCGGGAATACCCAAAGAGAAACTTGACGAGATATGGAAACCCTTTTATACCACCAAGGAAAACGGCAGGGGAACAGGGCTCGGCCTTTA
>JAIRXO010000298.1 GCA_031268255.1 Spirochaetaceae bacterium | reverse complement strand
AAGGAAATTGAGGCGGCCCGGCAGATCGTGAATCAGGCGCGGTCAGCCTTCTTTCCCCGTATCTGGGCGCAGGCCGATTACAAACGTAATTTGACGGACCGGACGCAGTCTACAGCAGTGGCTTCCCTTCCGGGAGGAGGCCCCCTGGTCTACCAGGATATTGATATGAATTATGACAATGAACTGACCCTCGGCATCGGCGTGAACCAAACCATCTTTGATGCCGGAGCCATTGCAAACTACCGGCAGGCCCGTGGCGGACAGGCTCTCCGGGAACAGTCATTCGAAGCGGTAAAACAGAATTTGCGTATCGCCGCGAAGAAACTGTACGCCCAGGCCCAGTTTGTTCTTACCGTGGCGGAAATTATGGAAGCCTCGGAGCAAACCAGCGCCGAAATCTATCAGAGTATTGAACGGAAATACCGGGCCGGGGCAGCGACGGAGCTTGAGCTCCTTATGGCGGAAGTAAGCTGGAAAACAAAAATACCCGCCACATCCGACGCGCGGAGAAATGTAATGGTGGTATTTAACGCCCTTCATAATCTTGCGGGAATTCCCCTGTCCGAAGAAATCGTCCTCACGGAAAACATCTCCGGTGTGTATGAAGTTCCGAAATTTCCGCCGCTGGAACAAATACTCGCGGTTCGGCCCGATTACCAGGTGCTGCTGCTTTCCCGCGAATTGGCCGACATCAACCATAGAGCCGCCCTGGGTTCCTTCCTGCCGGTGGTATCCGGGGGATTCTCCTTTGGCTACGCGGGCATGGGCAACGACTCTCTTACGGGGGGCTATGATCTTAATACCGCCCAGTTGAGCCTCGGCGTAACCATTCCCCTGTTTACAGGCGGCTACCGTCTGGCCCGGGTAAAAGCGGCCCGGATAGAACAGGAAAAAGCGTCTTTGTCCCTGGTAAAAAAACGCGGCGATATTGAAAGCGCCCTTGTCGAAATTGAACTGCGGATAAGCGAAGCGGAAGAACGCATCGAATTGGCCCGGCTTGTCGAAACCACTGCCCGGCGCGCCCTCGATCTGGCAAGGAGCGCCTACACCAACGGGCTTGCGACCCAGCTTGCGGATACCGAAGCGGCAAATAAACTGGATGAGGCAAGCCTCGGATTACAGAGCGCGATTTTTGAATTCCGCTCCGCCTCTTACGATTGGGAACTTGCCTCAGGTACTATCCGGTGAACCAAGCGAAGTATTTCATCTGACACTTGAAAAAACCTAGTCCGATTATCCGGCGGCGGCTTCCGGGCCGGGGCAGAACCCTGGCGGCGCCATCCCTGGCGCCTTTTCCTCCCTGGGGTCGGCGGGTTCTGCCCTTCAAGTCCAGAAAGGGACCGCCAACAAAAAACCCCCTTGACGGGGGTTCTTTTGTTGGGCCTTCCTGGACTTGAACCAGGGACCTACGGATTATGAGTCCGCAGCTCTAACCAACTGAGCTAAAGGCCCGTGAAATACCATAATATAGAAGATTTTATATATATAATCCTCTTATATATACATTAAATATGTATAACTCAAGTGCAGGATATAGTCAATCATTTTTGGCCGTTTTTAGGAATTTTTTCAAGGTTTTGTAAAAAAATATCAACAGGACTGTCAACACGAAAACCAGGCATATCCCCCTTGACGATTAGGCTGGCCTGTAGGACGGTGGAGGCGAAATATACGCCGGATTACATTTTTGACAACTACAGTGCCAAAGCGATTCTGGGGATCATGCCGGGGAAAGGCCGGTAACGCCGGGCTGCCTCACTTTTTTCTTTTACTAACCGCTATCGCTTTTTCGTATAAATCGGTTCTGTTCTGAAACGGAGGGACGGCAAAGGTAAAAACGGTTTTCTTTTCAAAATTGCTTATCGAAAAATCGCCTAACAGAATAATATCCATGCCGATAAGCATATCAACTCCCTGTATATCGGATACCGTTACCCTGACGCCGCCAACCCCGATACCGTTAGGGAGAATGAGATTAACAAGGACGACGGGTACTTTCATCAGGCTGTTTACCCCGTGAACCGTAGCGGTATCAATGGCCGTGAGTTTTAATTCGGTAAATATCTTCGGAGTGATCATCGTCAGGGTAGCGCCGGTATCCCATACCCCTTTGTATGTGCCGCGCCTCGACGGATCTTCCAGCGATAGTACCTCCACATCGGAAAGAAGCTGGTTAGGCATTCCCTGGTATTCGTTCCGAAAGGCGAAATGGTCAGGCATATACCCTGTTCATATACCGCTGGACAGCCTCTTCGTCCGTCGGGGTAATGGGTTTGATCATGAAAGAACCGGGTTTCATGGTTTTTACGGCGGCGGCGTAGGCTTCCGCGTCCGTGTCATAAGCGCCCTTTACCTCTTCCCCGGCGATAACTACCCGCCTGCCTGAGTATTTTTCCCTCAATTCGGTTTTATGGGCCTCAAAATACGCCTGTTCTTTTTCCAGCATAACGCCCTCCAATTTAAGTATATCGTATTTCCCGGTCGACATAAAGCCTTCCCGGGGGATATTGCCGGGGAAGAAATAGAGGGGCTACTTAGCAACCCACCCGATAAGAAAATTGTTATAGGCGAAGACTTTCCCGGTACTGTTCCGCCGGGGCTTCCTTTATAACATCGACAATCTTGTTATAATTCCCTTTAATGACCTTTTCAATAAATTCGGCGCTACTGTCAATGCCTCATCCGTGTGCGGCCTGTGCGGGCGCGCCTTTCTTACAAAGGCTTTTCACGGGTGCTTTTCGTTTGGTTTTCCGCGTTTCCGAGGTAGTTGTGGAGTATCATAAAGACTTCTTCGCGGTTAAACGGTTTTCCTATGTGGCCGTCCATGCCTGCCGCAAGGCAGTTTCCCACATCCTCGGTAAAGACGCTGGCGGTCATGGCGATAATCGGGATATGCCGGGGCGCGGCGCCTGTCCACGATTGTTCCAGTTCCCGTATTTTTCTCGCGGCTTCGTAGCCGTCCATTTCGGGCATCTGTATGTCCATAAAGATAAGGCTGTATTTATCAGGAAACGCGCTGAATTTTTTAACCGCCTCAACGCCGTTTCCGGCGCAGTCGATCTCAAGGCGGGTTCCTTCAAGCAGGGCCAGGACTATTTCCCGGTTGATTTCCACATCTTCGACAAGGAGTATGCAGTGGCCGTGCAGGGTACCGGATACCGTACCGGTTCCGTCGGGGAAAAAAGTTTTTTCCGCGTTCCTGCCGGTATGATCTGTTATCCTGTTATCAACATATCCTGAAGCGTCACGCTTAAACATGATGGTAACGGTAAAGCACGAGCCGTGTCCCGGTTCTGAATCCACCGCGATGCTGCCTCCCATCACGTCTACGATTCCCCTGGTGATGCTCAGGCCGAGTCCTGTTCCGCCGAATTTTCTTGAGGTACTGTTGTCGGCCTGTTCAAATGATTTAAAAAGGCGCTGCCTCTGGTCCTCGGTAATTCCTATTCCTGAATCCTTTACCGTAAAGCGCAGGGTGCATACGCCGCCTTCCTCTTTTACAAAACCGGCGTCAAGGTTTATTGAACCTCCTTCATGGGTGAATTTGACGGCGTTGGAAAGAAGATTGGTGATGATCTGGGCCAGTTTTTGATCGTCGCCTATGAGGAAGCGCGGTACGGCCTTATCTATATATATATCCAGGCGCTGTTTTTTTTCTTCTACCTTGAACGTAATCATATCGACCGTGTTCCGCAGTACTGTTTCAAGGTTAAACCTGACATCAGAGAGTTTGAATTTATTGGCCTCAATCTTTGACATGTCCAGTATATTGTTGATTATTCCCAGAAGGTGAATTGACGCCGCCTCAATCTTGCGCAGGCAGTAATTCATGCGTTCCGCGTCGCCGGCTGTTTTCGCGATGGCGGTCATGCCGATAATGGCGTTAAGCGGCGTCCTGATCTCATGGCTCATGTTTGCCAGGAATTCGCTTTTTGCCCTGGAATTGGAGAGTGCGTCCTCTTTGGCCCTGTGGCAGCTTAGGGAAAGTTCATGCCGCATTATGGCGGTTACCAGGAGGAAGCCCGCTGATTTGAGTATGGTAACTTCGCTCTTGGGGAATTTGTGCGTGCTTTTCATGTTGGCAAAGGATATAAAGCCCCAGAATTCCTCATGGTAAAAGACAGGTATGACGAGGAGAGACAAGACACCGCCGTCCGTGCCGCCAGTATCCGGGGAGGAATAGCGAAAGGGGCTGTTTACGCAGTTTCCCTTATGCAGTTCTTCTTCCATCTTTGGAAAGAAATCCAGCGGCGCTGTTTCCAGTATGCCGTCTTTCTCAGGGAAGAGGCCGGGATCGCGTCCCCATTGGGTCGTCCTGGAATAGCAGGATGAACCGTTCCGTACTTTGTTTTTCCATATACTTATGCGGTCAAGGCCCGTTCCCTCGGCAAGAGTTCCCAGGGCTTTATACAGAAAGTCCTCAAAGTTTTCGGTATCGGCGGCAAAAAGAATTTCCGCCATGACATTTACCAGATGCCTGAGCCTGTCCCGTTTCGCCATTTCTTTTGAAGCCCGCACGAGGAGGACGAAAAGAACAATCAGGGCCGCGGCGGTACAAAGGCCGTATGCTAAAATTACAATTGTAGAAAAACATGACACCATCTGGTTTCACTCCTTTGTATTTACCGATCCATTTTATAAACAGTTTAATATTATATTTAATAAATATAGATGTCAACATTTTTTTTGAAAAAACATTTTAACGTGACAAGTAGGAATTTTATGTGCTGTATTGCCACATTTTTAGGTGTTTTCTACAAAAAATGTAAAAAAGTCTTGACAATAGCTCTTAAACCGGGGTTATTATATTTATTAAATATCCAGGAGGTCTTTATGGTTCCGAAGATTGCCCTGCTGACCTATCCTTTTTTATCAGAATATATGAAAGAAATCCTTCAACCTATAGAAAATCGCTGTTCCATAAATATTATTGAATTTCCCACCCAGTATGCCGGTCTCGCCCTGATACAGAAAAATATGCCCGAATACGACGGGTTTTGCGTATACAGCGCCCTGCTCGAAAAATTTATCCGGGATTTGCCTTCTCCTGTTACCAAGCCTGTTTTCTACCTGGACGGATTCACCGTTGACTTTTTCAAAACCTTCTTTTTGATGCTGGCGGAGAACCGGGACCTCGATTTTTCCAAAATATATACCGATACAACCCTGCTGTACCGCGACGAGGCCCGGTCCCTCTCCGATATACTCAAGAATATCAAATATTTTGAAAGGGACCCGATACGCTATCCTGAAAAAATAAACCTTGAGACCCTTATGGTCATGGAAGGGCGTATAGAAGCCGCCGCCAAGGAATTCTGGCGCAGGGGGATTTTTACCCAGTTGGTCTGCAGAAACGGCTATGTAGCCCAGGCCATGCGGAACGCGGGGATTCCCTATGTGTTTGTGTATCCCGACGCTGCCAGGGTCATAGAAATCCTGGAAAAACTGCTGGATACGGTCCAGCTTCACCGCATGGCCGACAGTTTCCCCGCCTCAATCATGATTTTTTCGGTACAGCATCCCCTCGGCGCGTATGGGGAGGTCAGCCAGGAAAGCGTCAGGATACAAAAGGCCCTGCTGGAATTCGGCAGGGATTTCGCGGTGAATTTTACGATCCAGCCCAGGGCCCAGGGCTACGAGGTGCTCAGTTCCCGGCGCGTTGTGCGAAAAATAACCGGCGAGTACCGTAACTGCCAGCTCAAACACTACCTGTTCAGCGTTCTTGGCATGGATATCAGGATAGGGTACGGAATAGGGCAGGACATTATGAGCGCCAGGCGCAATGCCGTGACGGCCTGCGGGGCCGCCGAAAGCCAGGGGAATAGCTGCGTTGTTACGGAAACCGGCAGCCTGATTACGATGAATTCCTCATCTGAGGAATACGAAGGCGCTCCCGCCGGAGCCCTGAATATCGCGGCCAGGAGCGGTCTTTCGGTCCAGACCATAGGGCGTATCCAGTCGGCGCTCCATTTTCACGGAAGCGACGAATTGACCACCCAGGACCTGGCGGGTTCCCTGCAGGTAACGGTGGCCAACGCGAACCGCTTTCTCAATAATCTGGTAAAAAACGGCCTCGCCGAGGTTGTCGCCGAAAAGAAAAACATTGCCAAAGGCAGGCCCAGCCGCGTCTACAGAATCAGCCGGGACCTGTTTAAGGCCGCCGGGGCCGGGCCTTAGAGAAGCGCTGATTTATTCAACCGAGAATAAATCAGCGCTACTTTAATGCGATTTTTCGCAGTTTTCCGCAGGAAAACGAGAAAAATAATAGGGCAACGATGATTAGCGTCAAGTTAATCAGCGTTGCCCTAGGAGCCGCTTAGGGCAAATTCACGGATATGAGTAATGAGCCCTGTCCGGGCCCTATCCGTAATTGCCAGCGTTCCTTTAAATTTAAGGGCTTGTATGTAAAAAGGGGGAGGTGTATTATAATACAATGAAAAGCGCGTCGGCCCTCAGCTTCGAACTGGACGATCCGGCGGAGACCGCCAGGGAACTCAGCGATTCAATAAAACAGCAGCTCATCCTGCGAAAAAACTCTTTCGGCATACTTTTCTGCGACGCCGATACTGACGGCGCGGCGCTTACCGCCGCCCTTAAAGAAACGCTGGGCATCGAGACCGCCGGCATGACCACCCTGGCCGCCATGGACGGCGGCGGCAGGGAGGATGCCGCGGTACTGCTTACGGTCTTTACCGCCGACGACTGCACCTTTTTTTCCGCTGTCTCAGGACCCCTTGGCGGCGGTTGTGAACATGCCATTGCCGAAACCTGTACGCAGGTCATGGCGGCGGACAGTTCCGCCCCGGGAGTGCTTTTTGCCTTCTGTCCCCCGGGCATGGTTTCAGGCGATACCTACCCCGTGGTGATTTCGGAGAGGGCCCCCGGCGTTCCCGTCATAGGCGGGGTAGCGTCAGACGATTATGACTACAAGAGGGCAAGGGTGTTTCTGTCCGGCAGGGAATACAAGGATGCCCTGGTCCTTGCGGGTATACGGGGCAATGTCCATCCGGTATTCTCCCTCCGCCATGTTACGTCCCGTTTTGCCGAGCGTATACGCCGGGTGGTAAAGGCCGACAGGAATGTGGTATACCGCGTCGGCGACGAGACCTTTGTACAGTACCTTGAGGGCTTCGGCCTCAAGACCGATGTGGAGGACCCCCTCCTGGCCTTTACCTCCTATCCCATGATGCTGACCAGGGAAGAACAGGACGAAACGCCCCTGATGCGTCACATTTCGGCCCTTAATCTCAAGGACGGTACGGGGACATTTTTCGGCGATGTCCCGGCCGGAACCCTGGCCAATATATGCCTGGTAAACAAAGAAGATGTCATGGCCGCCTGCCGGGAATCCATGAAGGCCCTTCTTGACGAGGGGAAGAAGCAGGACGGCTATGAATATACGGCCATACTCTGCATATCCTGCTGCGGCAGGGCCATGATACTCGGTTCCGACTCAGGGGCCGAAGGCCGCATACTGTCGGAAATGCTCCCGCCGGGCCTGACGCTTTCCGGCGCTTACTGCCTCGGGGAGATTTGCCCTGTCCTCCGCAAAGACGGAGAGGTCTCCAACCGCTTTCATAACTGTTCCATTACTTTCTGTATGTTTTAATCCGTGGGGGCCTTTATGCCGTCTGAGATTTCGGTCAAAGAGTACAGTCAGCTTGAAAGGCAGTATAAAAAACTCGAACGGGATTACCGTGCCCTGTCCATCATGCACGAGCAGACCGAAAGGCTCAGGAATTCCAACGAAGCGGCCAAGGAACTTTCCAGCTTTTACACCCGCCTCATCCTCAAAAACACGCCGGGCATAACCTATATGCTGGATACTGATCTGCGTTTTGTCCTGGGGAGCGACAAGATAGTCAGCCTGCTCGGGTACGGCGATATACGCGAAATGGTTGGCCTTCCCTTTCATGAACTTTTCTCGGGCCGTTCCGGCGCGGGGTGGATTGAGGAAACAAGACAAAGGTGCGGGGAAGTCATCGAGAACGGCGCCCAGCTTAACTACGAAGAAGAAGTCAGCTTATGCGGCGAAAAAAAGGTGTTCCAGATTTCCATAAGCCCCGCGTCTGAAAAGGACGGGGTAAACCAGGGCGCCGTGGTGGTGATGAATGACGTATCGGAGCTTTTCCGGGCCAGGGAAGAAGCGGAGCAGGCCAGCATGGCAAAGAGCGCCTTTCTCGCGAACATGAGCCACGAAATCAGGACGCCCATGAACGCCATCATAGGCATGACGGCCATCGCCAAAAGTTCCCAGGATACAGGACGCAAGGATTACTGCCTCAAAAAGATAGAGGACGCGTCAACCCACCTTCTCGGCGTTATCAATGATATTCTCGACATGTCAAAAATTGAGGCCAACAGGCTTGAACTTTCCCTGGTGAATTTTGATTTTGAAAAAATGCTCCAGAAGGTAGTCAATGTCATCAATTTCCGTATGGACGAAAGGCGCCAGAGTTTTACCGTTACCGTTGGCGAGCGCATACCCCGCAGGCTTTCAGGCGACGACCAGCGCCTTGCCCAGGTTATCGCCAACCTCCTTTCCAACGCGGTAAAATTTACCCCTGACGGCGGTTCCATACATCTTGACGCGTCCCTTGTTACGGAGGAGGAGAAACTCTGCACCCTGAAAATCGCGGTAAGCGATACGGGCATAGGCATTACCGGCGAACAGAAGGAAAGGCTTTTTACTTCCTTTGAACAGGCCGACAGCGGGACTTCCCGCAAGTTCGGCGGTACAGGGCTGGGGCTGGCTATTTCGAAACGCATCGTGGAGATGATGGGCGGGCGTATATGGGTGGAATCTGAGCCCGGCATGGGGTCTACCTTTGCCTTTGTCGTTAAACTTGAAAGGGCGGACGAAAAAGAAAGGACCGGGCTCCTCAATCCCGGCGTCAACTGGAAAAACCTCAGGGTGCTTATGGTGGATGATTCTGTTGACGCCCGCGAATACTTTGGGGATATGCTGAAAAGACACGGCGCCGCCTGCGACACCGCCGGGGACGGCGAGGAAGCGGCGGCCATGATAAAAAAGAACGGCCCCTATGATCTTTACTTTGTTGACTGGAGAATGCCCGGCATGGACGGCATAGAACTGTCCCGGCTCATCAAAAAGGAATACTCAGGTTCCAAATCCGTAGTAATCATGATTTCTTCCGCCGAATGGAACACCATAGCCGGCGAAGCCAGGGAGGCGGGGGTGGATAAATTCCTGTCCAAGCCCCTCCTTCCTTCGAGCGTCGTAAACTGCATCAACGAATGTATAGGTCCGGCTGAACAGCCCGAAGAGGGCGTTACGGACACCGAAGGAGGGGACGATTTTTCAGGCTATACCATGCTCCTTGCCGAGGATGTGGATATTAACCGCGAAATAGTCCTTAGCATACTTGAACCAACGGGGCTTGCCATTGAGTGCGCGGAAAACGGCGCCGAAGCCTTTGATAAATTCAAAATGGATCCGAAGCATTACGACATGATATTCATGGATGTGCAGATGCCCGAGATGGACGGTTACGAGGCTACACGAAAGATACGGGCGCTGAATCATCCCTGGGCAGAGGCTGTTCCCATAGTGGCCATGACCGCCAATGTGTTCAAAGACGATGTGGAACAGTGCATCGAGGCCGGCATGAACGACCACATAGGAAAACCCCTTGACCTTGACGAGGTGATGGCGCAGCTGCGCAAATTCCTGGTGCGGCGCGATTAGCCGCAAAAATCCTCCGGGGAATAATCCCCTAGGGAATCCTGGCGCTGAAAATGGTAAAGGCCCTGCGGAAACGCCGCCGAGACTTTATGACCAGTTCCTCTCCGTCAAAATCTACCGTAACCTCAATGCCCTTGCCGCTGGTGATATAGGGAACTATGGTTTCCTCGAAAAGGGCCCTGCTTGAATCCCTGTCGGCGACTTGTCCCGCGTAGAGCCTGCCCCTGAACGTATAGGCTTTTTCCCCGGCGTCAAGATTCCCTCGGGAAAAAATGGTAGAAGGCACGTTTGCCGGATCGACAAAGAGGGTAAAGTCAGGGTCGCTGCCTACGGAAATAACAAAGCCGAAGAAACCCATTTCGTCCTCAGAAACCGAAAGGACCGCCGGAAGGACGGAACTGCCGAGGCCGAAGCTCCCGGAGATCAGGGAGGAAAGCCCCGCCGCTTCCCAGTAGCCGGAAAAACTTTCGGCGTATCCGGGGGGCAGAAAGACCTGTTCCGCGCCTGAGGCGAGTTCGTCCGCCAGGCCGGTATAGACAGAGACGCGTATGCGCAGAAGTTCAAGGAGCTTGTTGTCTATCCATATTTGCGTATCGGAAATCATGGTGGTATAGGCCTTGTTTACCGAGAGTATGTCGTCGCCGAAACTGGTGATGGTAGCTATCTTGGGAATGTCGAGAAAGTTTAAGAGGGTAATGTGGCTGATAAAATCAGCCGCCGTATAGGCAATGCCGCTCCTGAATACGGTTTTTTTGATTGACTCATATTCGCTGACACGGTTTTCAAGCTCCCTGATAAAATCCCCGTTGAGGCTTATCATATTTTTAAGCCCCGCGTAATCCTCCCGGGTAAAAGCAGGCCCCCCGGAAATACGCAGCGCGTCATAGCGTTCTATCTCGTCATAGACCCTGAATATCCTTATGCGGTTAAATTCGGGGAAGTAGGTTGAAAGATTATCTCCGGTAAGAAAAAAGACCTCGCCTCCGCCGCCCCACATAAGCACATAGTCTTCCGAAGCCTCTATGACATAGCGGAAGAGCGCCCTGTGCTTGTCCCTGAATTTCCTTTCCAGCATTTCGGCAAATTCCCGGCTGAGGCCGTCAAAGGCGTTTTCGGGAATCTCAAGGGTGGCAAAAAAAAGTTTCGGCATGCCGCCCCTTCCCGGAAGATAGTCCCGCCGCAAATAGGTCCACAATTCCACCGGGTGTATAATAATGGAGCAGCTTTCACTTCCCCTGGTGATCCGTAACGAACAGGAACCCTCAAGTATATTGAAGTCAGGAACCTCGTATTCCAAAGCGTCCGCCCTGTTGTCGCCCTGCCACATGAAACCGGAAAAACGCCTGTCCAGCGTTGGCCCCCGCTCTCCTGTATCCGGGGCTTCCCCGGCGGAGGAGCGGGGGAGCAGTGCGTCAGGCGCAAAATAAAGCGGAACCTTGACAAAGCTCCACTCGGTCCCGTAGATCGCCTTGGACCAGTAGCCGCTTTCCCCTTCGGCATTGTATCCGGCTACGCGGAGTTCCCGCGCGGCGTTGCCCTGGCCGTTCTGCAATATGGTGATGTGCCTGGTAAGGGCGCCTTCCAGGGGTATGGGTTCCTGGACCCTCCAGCCCTCGGGGGGAAGGCCCCAGGGTGTCAGGTTGGAGTAGTAGTTGATTCCCGGAACGGTGGATATATAGGGCTCGTAGGTATATTTCATGAACATGGGGTCGCAGCCTATAATGTCGAAGTCGGCTATGCGGGTGTACATTTCCCCCGCGTCATTGATGAGAAAGATGGTTGACGCGCTTGCCGAAAGCGCAAGTGCCCTGAAGGCCCCCCGTTCGGGTCCCAGGTAATTGCGGCTGAAATCGCTGGGGAGCCCCGTGTCGGCATAGCTTATCTCCTGTCCGTCATTGAGGAGCACATAGGTGGTGGCTATTTCCTGGGTTCCGTTGTGGTGCTGGTTGCCGAAGGGATCCTCATAGTAGCGTACCTGGTTGTTCCGCTTGCCCAGGGCCCAGGCCCTGTTGTCCGCCGTTCTTGCGTCAAAGAAAAGCCGCGTCTCCTTGGGCCAGCCCTGACGGTCAGACCAGACATTGGTTTTGTGGCCGAAAATCCAGTCAAAACAGATGCGGTAAAAATACCCGTCAGAGGAGAGGGCCATAAGCTCATCGGCGTCAGCCGAAATCTCGGCAATGCGCGCGGGTTTTTCAAAATTTCTCTTTGATGAATTACCGGGAAGCCCTGTCCCGGCAAAGAGGGTCCAGTTTTTCGGTTCTTTTTCGCTGTCTATACTTTTGTACCAGATAAAGCCGTCCTTGAGTATGTAATAGTGGTAGGTATTAAAAGTCTGGGTCCTGGTTTTTATATACACGGCGACCGGAAAGCTGCCGTTAATGTCCTCGTCCCGCAGCGCCGTGGTGTCAGGGGGCCGGACGGTCTGGATAAACGAATCATGGGACATTCCCGCGCAGGACAGGAAGCAGAGGGAAAGGATAAAGGGCAATTTCTTTAATACGGGAAAAGCCGTCATGCGTTATTCTTCCTCTGCATTATCATATTACCGGAAGGCGAATGCCGCAATATGGCATATCGCGTATTCCCGTAAGAACATACCAGGAAATCGTTTTTAAGAATAAATTACCTATACAGGAGTATAGTTATTTTGAATCACGGTGGAAATTTTCTTTTGGAGGGGATACACTGTTTATGAGGGGGAAAATATGAGAGCTGGCATATCTGTCAGGGCGGCGCTTTTTTTGTCGCTGCTGCCGTTTTCCCTTTGGGCCGAATCTTTTTTCTACACCCATGAACAGGGGAACAAATACCGTATCATTTCCACAGTACACGAAAGCGTGTATATTGACCGCGTATTCAGCCACCGGGCGGAGATACTCAACCGCATTGCCGTGGAAGTCCTCGCGGCGGGGGAGGGCGGCACAGGCACGCACCGGGCCGTCTTTTTGACTGCCGAAAAAGCCGAAGGGGCGGGGCGGAATATTTTTCAGTGGTCCCGTGAATATGAATCGGAATTTGAACGGGATAGATATGGCCGTCTTGCCATAGACAGCAGGTACTATATGCCCGTGGTGCGCGATGTTCCGGTTTTTCCCAACAGGAATCTCAGTGCGGGGGATACCTGGAGCGCCGATGGGTATGAGATGCATGACTTCAGGGACTCCTTCGGCATAGCGGAACCGTACCGCATACCCTTTACCGCCAATTACACCTACCTTGGAACCCGCCCGCGCGGGGAACGGGAGTACCCCGCTTTTTCCGTCTCGTACCGTATCTTTTTTGAACCCCCGTCCGTCCCGGGCAGAATATGGCCGCTGCGCATACTCGGCGCCTCGGACCAGGTCGTGTACTGGGACACTGAACTGGGCCAGGCCGCGGCCTACGAAGAATCCTTTAGAATGATTTTTGAACTTTCCGACGGCCGTACCGTGGAATACCGGGGCAATGCCGAAGCGGAAATTTACGAATCTGAAATAATGGACAAAACATCCATCGCGGACGAAATCGCCGGCGACATATCCCGGCTGGGAATAGAGGATACCAGCGTAAGGATCGCCGATGAGGGCGTGGTAATCAGCCTTGAAGACATACAGTTTATGCCGGATTCGGCGGTACTCATGGAAACGGAAAAAGGCAAGATAGACAAGATAGCCGGAATACTGCTCCGTTATCCTGACCGGGACATACAGGTTGACGGCCATACAGCCCTGGCCGGGACCGCCGGCGGCCGCCTGAGGCTCTCCCGTGAACGGGCGGTTGCAGTCGCCGAATACCTCATCCAGCGCCAGGTACGGAGCGCCGACCGCATTGTGGTGCGGGGCTTCGGCGCCGAAAAACCGGTGGCCGACAACCGTACTCCCGAAGGCATGCGTAAAAACAGGCGGGTAGAAATAACCCTTCTTGAAAACTAATGTTCTGCGGGTACATTACCCGTTCCTCCGCTGGTCGGACAAAAAGCTGCGCTTTTTGTCTCCGCCCAAAGCTCCAGAACGGGCGGAATGTACCCGCCGCCCCGCCGGAGACGGCATAATCCGCGCTTCCCGAATTGGTTTGTCAGGTGTCCGCATCTTCTACGCCGCTCCCTTGCGCGGGGGGCCGCCATCTGTTATCTTGTTCAGTTTTGTCCGGCCCATAACTTGGCAATTACCATTGTATTGTAATCAGCCATATATAGTTATTATCCAAACGGCTCTTTACAATGTACCCCCCTATAGGCTGGTCTGGATAGAGTAAATACCCCAACTCATCTCTATAATTCAAATCCGCATCTTCTATTTTTTCCAGCGTACTTTCTAAGCTCCCGGAAACTCCTTCATTGTCAATAGTTAATATATTATCCTTTGATATTACACAATAAACATCGCTATTAAGAGTGTAATCAACAAAATAGGCTTCGACCCCTTCCTGTTTTTCCATAATGAATTTTCCATCGGTAAAATTGACTATAGGATTATAAACATATATTTCTATTGTAGAATCAACTGAGGCAATATCGGGTCTGTTATGTATATAAAATTGAACAGCACCTTTCTCTGTTAAAGGCCTGTTATCAGTCAAACCAAAACCAGTAAAATGTGTTCCCTTCTTAACATATATTGTTTTTGTTATTTCTGGAATTAACTCAAAGGGATATTCTTTTAACGTCTCACCTAATTCTCTGAATGAAATATTCACTGTTACATTACCCTTTTCAAAAATAACCCATTCAATATCATATCGTACCTTTTCTTCACTATTGCATGCAAAAAGGTTATACAAAAGGATAAGAAAGAAACTAAATTTAATTAACCAGGATTTTATGTAGTTTATCATAACTTCCATTCCTTATTAATTTC
>JAIRXO010000205.1 GCA_031268255.1 Spirochaetaceae bacterium | reverse complement strand
GCGGTTGGACCCGTGAATACCGCCTGTTGTTTCACCACAGGCATAGAGGCCGGGTATGACCTGGCCGTTCCTGTTGATGACCTGGGCCCTGGGGTTGATCTGGATGCCGCCCATGGTATGGTGCACGGTGGGAATACGGGCGCCCGCGTAATACGGGGGCGTGTCTATCTTTATCCGCCAGAGTGTCCTTCCCCACTTGTCCCTGCCCGCGTCAACGCCGGCGTTGAATTCAGCCACCGCGGCCCTGAGATTGGCGGCGGGAACATTGATCTTCGCGGCCAGTTCTTCAATGGTATCGGCGCTGAAAGCCCTGCCCTGTTGGACGAGTTCTTCTATTGTTTCGTTAAAATTGTTCTTGGTCTGGGGCGTGGGATAACTGTGCCTGTCGCAGATTACCCACATATAGGCGTCCTGCTGCTCAAAGAGGGCCAGGGTCATCACGTCCCGGCGGGCCCCTTCGTCCACAAAGCGGTCGCCGCTCTTGTTGACAAAGAAACGATCCTCCACACCCTGTTCAATATTACCTGAGAGGCTGCCGGACGCGGGATCGCCCATGGGGAGAAGCTGGACATAGTCCATGCCTACAAAATTCGCCCCCGCTTTTTCGGCCAGCACGAGGCCGTCGCCTGTAGCGCCGGGATGGTTGGTGGTTCCCGCGCCGTCCAGGTTGGGCCACTGGGTGTTGTACTTCTGCCTCAGTTCCTTGTTTGCGCCGAATCCGCCGGTGGCGATAACCACCGCCCTGGACGCGGTAAATTCATAGTCAATGCCAGGACCGGAGGCCGTAACGCCGGTAACCCTGCCGCTGGAAATAATAAGGTCGGTGGCCTTGGTGTCCACAAGAAGGGTTATCATGTCCTTGTGCTGTTCAATGTAGTTGAGGTCCGTGGTGATATAGCCTGTTCCCAATGGCATGACCGGCCGGTGGGAGCGGGGCCAGAGCGCGCCGAGGACGGTGAAAATATCGGGGGTAAACTGCATGCCCATGCCTATTTCCCACTCAAGGGCGGCAAGGGTGTTTTCCCCGAAGGTCCTGACCAGCGCGGGGTCGGCCACATAGTCGCCGCCGTTATAGGTCTGGAGCATGTGCCATTCGGGACTGTCAAAAAGGCCCTGCCGGCCCGACGCGGTAAATTCGGCAAACTGCCTTGCCACGGTTTGCTGCAGTTCAGCCTCAAAGGCATCATGGGGCGGCATGGTGGTCATCTGCCTTATGGTAGCCCTGTTGGCTTCGTTCATGGGAACTGATGCCTGGCGTCCGGGATCGGCTGAATTATACGCCGCGCCGGAAATAATGGTATTGCCTCCGGCCCGGGGCATTTTTTCGAGTACCACAACCCTGGCCCCTGCCTGCTGGGCCGAAATAGCCGCCGCCAGACCCGCTCCGCCGGCGCCTATGACGACAACGTCGTAGGTCTCTTTTCTGGAACTCCGGGCCGAAGCAGCGGCCGCAGCCCTCCGCGTCCTGAGAGCGGCGATATTGGCGCCGGCTTTTTCAAGCGCCGCGGTAACCGCGTTGATGATGCCCTGACTGCTGGAGGTAGCGCCCGAAACCGTATCCACAGCCAGGGTCTGGCCTGAGACAATGGCGGCGGGGATACGCTCATAGGCGAGGCCCGAAATTTCGGGCGTGTCGTTTTGGGACACTACCCGGACGTTGAGTATACGCCCGGCGTCTACAGTTACCTCCATGGTAACCTCGCCGTTAAAACCCTGGGCAGTCCCCTGGTAGGTTCCGGGGGTAAAACTGCTTTTTGATGATGACGCGCAGCTCAAGACCGAAAAAGCCATAAGCGCCGCCAAGAACACGGTAACAAATCTTTTCATCCTTTCCTCCTGATTATCGCGGCGAACCCGGACGGTTCGCGGGCACCCGGCAGCCGGCGCGGCTGACCAGATTGACCGAATAGGTTCGGTCAAATAATTGTAGGGTGTATTGATAAAAAAAGCAATAAATATTTTCAGGCTTTAAGGTAATTTCCCAGACATTCAATATGAAATTTGGCGTATTCTTCGATATTATAGACCCCTGAACGAAGCACCCAGTCAAAAACTATGCCCCGCAATACGGAAAACAGAAAATCTACCCATTCAGGAGGGGTGAATCTCAGGGAGATTTCCTTTTTTTCCTGACCCTGCCGTATAAGGGCCTCCAAAAGAGTCTGCATGGACCTGCTCCCTGTGGCGAAAAGGTTGTTTTTGGGGGTATAGAGGTTACGGCACATGTCCATACCGTTATCAAGACCTTCCAGGGTAACAAAGTGAATATAGACTGCCATATACGCCTTGGATTCTTCGATGGAATTTTTCTTTTTCTTCCGCGACGCTATATAATCCTCAAAAAAATAGTCGGCCCTGACATAGAGTTCGCTGAGTATCTCATGTTTTGATTTGAAGTAATGGTAAAAGGCGCCGGTGGAAACTCCCGCTTCCCGGCAAATATCGCTGATAGCCGTATTGTCGTAGCCGTTTTTTTTAATCAGGGCAATGGCGGTATCATAAATATGGGTCCTGCTGGCCTGGGCCCTGATCTGGCGGGATGTCAGTTTCCGGGGGCAGCGCCTGTTCCCGGACCTTGCCTCCGCCGGAAGCGCCGCCTTAGCAGTTTGTTGCGCCTTGCGCATAAAGCCTCCAAAGTGCCGAAAAAACCCGCAAGCACAACAGGCTGCTATCCATGCCTTTCCGCTTTGACGACATGGATGGTCATGGTGCAGAACATGGGCAGCACCGTGAGGGCCGCGAGGGAATAAGCCAGGAACAGCCGCTGGCAGAAAAAAGCCCAGTAGGCGGTAGCGCCCAGAAGGGGAAGAGCCGCACAGGCGGCAAGGGCCAGGGCCGAACGGAAACCGTACAGTTCCCCGCTCATCCTGATGAAAAAGGGCATGCCCACAGCCAGGGCAGTCCAGAGCAGGGGCACAAACACCGCTTCCATGGGAGGGGGATAGGACTCAAGACCCATAGCCCTGAGAATCGAACAGGGAATGAGCCAGACAAGGATGAAATTGGTCATATCAAGGGAATCCGAAAAAACATTGAAAATGAGGAAAACGAAGCAGAGACCCAGGGGAAGCAGCACCGGAAAGACAATGATATCCACAAAGGAACTTACCCAGCGCAAAAAACCAAAACCCCCGGCATATACAGGAGAACCGGCAAAACGCTGAAAAAGCGCGATGACAAGACCAAAAAACACGGCCCATACACCGCCGGTAAACGCCCCGCCGGCCGCGGCGCGCCAGAACAGACAGAACACAAACACCCATACAAAACTGAACAAAGTCATAAACCCAAGCCTAGCACGGCGGCGGGAACAGGGACAAGTGCATCTGCGGTTTATGGGTGAATCCCCGCATACCATTCCTTGCGGAACGAAGATACCCTAAGGGCGGCAGGGAAAATGGTATCGGCGAATGAACGCTAGTTTTTAACCACTATTAGATAAATCGTCCCGGACTTATCCCAAATACCGCGGACAGTTGATAAGCGGTTTTACGGCTTATGGGTTTTGCGTTATGCTCCATATTGGAAATCTTCTGTTTGGTTACGCCGAGCCGGGCCGCAAGGTTCTCCTGTGTCATCTTGTGCAGGGTCCGGTAAAAGCGGAGAGTAGTTCCGGGTGTTTCTTTTTCTTCTATTTCCCTGTACCAGTCCATGTCCGTTACGGGCAGAGTTTCCCCATCCTCAAGAATAGACAGGGCGGGGCCAAAATCTTTTTTCAGAAGTTTAAGATATTTATCGGGAATCTCTCCCTGTACGGTAAACTCAATAGGGGGCTTTTTCACGACTGCCAACATATTCAACCTCCACGGTATAAGAGCCGTTTTCATTGCGCCAGACGGCGACCCAGCTATAGGCAAGATGACAATGGTACAGGTCTTTACCCAGCCTGCTGTAGTTCGGGTATTCGGGGCGTACCGGGCCGGTTT
>JAIRXO010000108.1 GCA_031268255.1 Spirochaetaceae bacterium | reverse complement strand
GGCAAGAGGGCCCTTACAGGATACCGTGTCCTTAAAAGCTGGACGCTTGGCGGACAGGGCTACTCGCTGCTCCTGCTCCGCCCCCGTACAGGCCGTACCCACCAGCTCCGGGTTCACCTGAAATACCTGCGCTGTCCCATACTGGGAGACCTGGTCTACGGAAAAAAGGACAAAAATTTTCCTCACGCCTCCCTGATGCTCCACGCGAGGAGGCTGCGTATACAGATACCTGACGGAAGGCTCATGAGTTTTGACGCTCCCCTTCCGGGGGCCTTTCTGGACCTGATCCGTACACTCGACGGAAAAGCGTAAGCCATGGACGAGCCCCGTATCGTGTACCAGGCCCCTTCTTTTCTCATCCTGTATAAACCGCCTTTCATGCACAGCGTTCCGCTCGCCTCGGGCGAAAAAACCCTGTTCCACTGGTGCCTTGAACGCTTTCCCGAACTGGGCCGCGTCAGGGGGAAAACAGCCGGGGACGGCGGCATACTCCACCGCCTTGACAGGGAAACAAGCGGGCTGGTCCTCGCCGCCCGTACCCAGGAAGCCTTTGAAAACCTGAAACGCCAGCAGGAAGATGACCGTATTGTCAAAAGTTACGGCGCCCTGCTTGCGCCTTCGTTTTCCGCGCTTCCCGGATTTCCTCCCCTTCCCCCCGGCCTTGGGGGAACATTCCCGCCTGAGGGCCCCCTTTGTGTGGAAAGTGCTTTCAGGGCCTATGGTCCGGGGAGAAAGGCCGTGAGGCCGGTAACCGTGCCATTTGACGCGGGCCGTCCCGGCGCGGGAAAGAACAGGGTGTACCGCACAATACTCCTTGAGGCAAAGGCGGCGGACGAAAAAGAGTATATCTACGCGGAGCTTTCCCTTACCAGGGGTTTCCGTCATCAGATACGCTGCCACATGGCCTGGCTTGGGTTTCCCATAGCCGGGGATACCGTGTACGGTGGGTGCGGCAGTGGCGGCCCTGGAGACGGCGTCGGGGACAGCAGTGGCGGCCCTGGCAGGCCGCCCCTTGCCCTAAAAGCCCAGGGTCTTTCTTTCCTCGACCCCGAAAGCGGCAGCCCCCTTAGTTTTTCCCTTCCGCCATTGCCGCCAACCTGGACCCGCAGCTCATAGCCTTTTTGATTTCGGCGGCAAGATAAAAAGAGCCAGTACCCAGAATGGGGAGTTTCTGTTCCCTGCCCAGGGCAAGGGCGCGGATGACGGCCTCCCCGGTACTGGTGATGAGGGTGATGTCCCTGTCTTGTCCGGCCAGTTCCCTGAACAGCTTGAATAATTCATCAGGTTTACTGGCCTTGAAATCTCCCGGAGTGGTAATAATGATCCGGGAAAAAAAGGGGAGCAGCGCCTCAGCCATGCCGGCGGCGTTCTTGCCCTCGACAGAACCAAAGAGAAGAATACCGCCTGAACCGTAGAGTCCGGTAAAACTTTCCACGGCAAGCCGGGCGCTTTGTGGGGTATGGGCGCCGTCTATGACAAGGGGGGGATCGTTGTGTACGCGTTCAAAACGTCCGCTCAGGGCCGCCTGGGTAAGTCCCCTGGCTATGATGTCCATGGAAATACCGGGAAAGGCTTCCCTCACGGCGAGAATGGCGAGGGCGGCGTTTTGCGCCTGTATCCTGCCGACCAGGGGAAGTTCAAGCCTGTAGGGAGAACCGTCCAGGTTCAGGGTAAAACACGTTCCCGTCCGGCTTATCGAAATATCCCCAATGCGGGCCGCCTCAGGCAGATAGGCGAGGGGGGATTTTTTTTCCCGGCAGAGCCGCCTGAAAACGGCGAGGGCTTCTTCGTCCTGGGGGGCGAGTACCAGGGGCCGTCCTTCCTTTATGATACCGCCCTTTTCCCCGGCTATGGAGGCGAGGGTGCTTCCCAGAAATTCGGTATGCTCAAGTTCTATGGAACTTATCACCGAAACAGAAGGATTGACAATGTTGGTGGCGTCAAGCCGCCCTCCCAGCCCTGTTTCCACAACCATGGCGTCACATTCCGAACATCTGGCGCAGAGAAAAAAATAAAGGGTGAGCAGCTCGAAAAAAGTCGGTTCTTCGCCGCCAATGGAACTGCCGGAATCAAAGAACCCGTGCTTCCGGGCCTTTGCAAGTATATCACGGAGTTCCCCGGCGGCGGCGAGGTAGAGGTCCTCGGGGAAAAAATCCCCGCCCAGGGTAACGCGCTCGCGGTAGTCAAGCAGATGGGGTGAGGTGTAACGGGCGGTTTTATAGCCCGCTTCTTCCAGTATGGACGAAGCCATCGCGGTAACAGAACCCTTGCCCTTGGACCCGGCTATGTGAATCACCGGGGCGCAGGTTTCGGGGTGGCCGGCTTCTTCGGCAAGGGCCCTCATGCGGTCAAGCCTGAAACTTTTGCCGCTTTGGCCCCGTTCAAAATTGATGAATCCTGAAAGCCAGGCGAATACTTCTTCGGATCGTGTAAAGGCTTTGTGGTTCGGCATATATCTATTTTTCACCCTGATACGGATAATTGCAATATACCACAATAGGGAGTACAGTAGAATCATGGAAGGCTGTTTCGCGCCGGGAAAAAATATTTACATGGTAGGCGTCAAGGGAACCGGCATGACCGCTCTGGCCGAGCTTCTCTGTCACGGCGGCGCGAATGTATCCGGTTCGGATCTGCCTGAGGTGTTTTATACCGACGCCATACTTAAAGAACTCAACATAAGCTGGCATGAATCCTTTGACAGCGCCCATGTCCCCCCCGGCGCCGACCTGGTCATTCATTCGGCGGCCTATGACAGGGAAAAAAACCCCGAACTCGCGGCGGCGCTTGCCATGGGGTTAAAAGTAGTAAAATATACCGACGCCCTGGGAGCCTATTCGGAACAATTTGATTCGTCAGGCATAGCCGGGGTACACGGAAAAACCACCACCACGGCGCTGTGCGGCGTACTTATCAGGGCCGCGTCCCTTCCCGCCTGTGTGCTTGCCGGAAGCGCCGTCGGGGCCTTCGGCGGGCGTTCAACCCTGACTCTGGGGGGCAAATATTTTGTCGCCGAAACCTGCGAATACAGAAAACATTTTTTGAGCTTCCGCCCCCGGCGCATTGTGCTTACCAGCGTGGAAAGCGATCACCAGGATTTTTTTCCTACTTATGAATCAATACGGGACGCCTTTGTGGAATATGCCCTTCTCCTTCCCCAGGGCGGAACTCTCATATACTGCGCCGACGATCAGGGCGCGTCCGAGACAGCCTCTATTGTACTTCAAAAGAGAAAGGACATACAGGCGATCCCCTACGGCCTTAAAGCCGGGGCGGATCTGCCCCCGGAAAGCGGCTTTGTCATAACGGGCATTGAGACAAAAAATGAAAGGACTGTTTTTTACCTTAACGGTTTTGACGAGCCCTTTGTACTCAGAGTTCCGGGGAGGCATACTGTCCTGGACGCGGCGGGAGCCCTGGCCCTTAGTCTTTCGCTCCTTAAAACCGAATACGGTGATGCCTTCGCCGGCGCGGCGCGAAAATTCCTCCCCGCCATGCGGGCGGCTCTTGAGCTTTTCAGCGGGAGCAGGAGGCGGAGCGAAATCATAGGCGAGGCCGGCGGCATACTTTTTATGGATGATTACGGCCATCATCCTACGGCGATAAAGACCACCCTTGAGGGCCTCAGGGAATTTTATCCCGCGCGGCGCATAGTACTCAGTTTTATGTCCCATACCTACAGCAGAACAGCGGCCCTTCTCGATGAATTTGCCGCGTCCTTTGACAACGCGGACATGGTGGTGCTGCATAAAATCTACGCCTCTGCCAGAGAACAGTACAGGGGAGGCGTCAACGGAAAAACCCTCTACGAGCGGGCTCTGGAACGACAAAGCAGGGGCGGAGGACCTGAGTTCCATTATGCCGAAGAAGTTCTTGACGCTCTCCCGCTTCTAAAATCAAACTTGAAAAAAGGCGACCTCTTTATCACCATGGGAGCCGGGGACAACTGGAAACTGGGCAGGGCACTCTATGATTATTTCGGGAAAAGGGACAAAGCATGAAGAGCATGACCGGCTATGGCATTGAGGAAAGGCAGAAGGACGGCCTCTCCGTATCGGTGGAAGTAAAAAGCTACAACGGCCGTTTTCTGGATATTTCCTGCGCCCTGCCTTCCTTTCTTTCCCCTCTGGAAAGCGGCATACGGGAGTATATAGCGTCCCGGAGCAGGCGGGGCAAGGTAGAAGTTTTTGTACGGATCAAGGAAGCGGAGAGCGCCGTAAAAATTCATGTAAACGGAAAAGCTGCGGCGGCCTATTATGAGTCGGTCCTTGCCCTGGCAAAATCCTTAAAGATACGCAAAAAGCCCGGCCTTTCCCTCATACTCGGCATGGAAGGCGTCATGGAGGCCGAGAAGGACCGGGATATCAAAGCCTGTGAGTATCTTGTCAACGCCGCGCTCAAGGCGGCCTTTGAAAAATTCGACGGGCAAAGGCTCAGGGAAGGACAGCATACCAAAGAGAATATATTTTCCCACATAAAAACCCTTGAGGATTCGCTTGGGAGAATAGCGTCACGGGGACCTGAGCTTGAAAACAGCATCAGGGAAAACCTCCGCCGCCGCTTTGCCGAACTGCTCAATGACGGTGTGGACGAAAACCGTGTCCTTGCCGAAACAGCGGTACTGCTGGTAAAATATACCATAGCCGAGGAAATCTCCCGCCTTGAATCCCATCTGGGTGAATTCCGCGCCGAGGCGGAGAACAGCGGCGCGCCGGGGAAGAAGCTGGATTTTTTAAGCCAGGAAATCAACAGGGAAATCAATACCATTGGTTCCAAGACGCCGGTGCTTGATGTAAGCCGGGAAGTGGTGGTCATGAAAGACGCCCTTGAGAATATCAGGGAACAATTGAGAAATATTGAATGAAAGCCATTAAAATCGCCGTATCGGGAAAAAGCGGCTGTGGAAATACAACAGTATCCCGCATGCTCGCCGAAAAACTGGGCCTCAGTTTTATCAATTTCACCTTTAGAGCCCTCGCCGCGGAGCGGAACCTGAGCCTCGACGAGGTACTCATCCTCGCCTCCCAAGACGATTCCTGGGACAGGGAAGTTGACAGGAGGCAGGTAGAACTGGCCAGGCAGGAGAAAGGCTGCGTACTCGGTTCGCGGCTCGCGATATGGATGCTTCCCGAGGCCGGCCTCAAGGTATACCTTGGCGCGACGCCTGAGACCAGAGCCGCCCGTATTGTAAAGAGGGAAGGGGGGGACTTAAAACAGGTGGCGGCCTTTACCGCCGAAAGGGACAGGCAGGACAGGGAGCGGTATTTGCGTATTTATAATATTGACAATGACGATTACAGCTCCGCCAATCTTGTCATTGACACCGATACCCTTACGCCGCCGGAGATAGTTTCCCTCATCACCAGAGAGCTTGAACAGCTCAAGCTGCTTGAAACATCCTGATGCCCAATGGAAACAGAGACATTCAGGAAAATCATCCGTTCAAATTTCAGGAAAGAAGGAAGGAGTTTTCCCTGGAGGGAAAATCTTGATCCCTGGGGTATACTTGTTTCTGAATTCATGCTCCAGCAGACCCAGACCGAACGGGTAATTCCCTACTGGAAACGATGGATGGAAATATGGCCAAGTCCGGGCGGCTTGGCCGGCGCGGAACTGGAAGCGGTTTTGCGGGAGTGGAGCGGCCTCGGCTATAACAGAAGGGCAAAGTACCTTAAAGCCGCAGCCGAAGCCATACAGAACGAATTTGGCGGCGTGGTTCCCCGCACGCCGGAAGAACTTAAAAGATTAAGCGGCGTCGGAAACTACAGCGCCGGAGCCATAGCCTGTTTTGCCTATAATTATCCCGCCCTTTTTATCGAAACCAATATCAGAACGGTTTTTATTCATTTTTTCTTCCCTGAGCGCGATCTTGTTTCGGACGGCGATATATTCCCCATTCTTGAAAAAACACTGGACAGAAAGAACCCCCGGACCTGGTACTGGGCTCTCATGGATTATGGAGCGCGTCTTAAAAAATGTACCGTCAATCCCGGCAGAAAAAGCTCCGCCTACACACGCCAAAGCCCCTTTAAGGGCTCCCTCCGCCAAACACGGGGCGCGGTACTCCGCGCCCTGGTTTCCCAGGGCCCCCTCAGCGCCGGCGATCTTTACCGTATCGCCGGAACAGAAAAAGACGGCCTCACGGCAGCCCTTAACGGCCTCAAGGCCGACCATCTTGTGGCCGAGGAAGAAGGCATCTACCGCATACCCTGACCCGCATCCCTGCGCCGCGGTCCCTGTCAAGGCTTACGCCTTGGCTGTCCTGCCGGGACGCTCCGTTTCGACTCCTCATTTGTCTGGTGGAAATAACTAAGCGGCTGATTGAAACCGCTTTTTGACAAATTAACTTGAGCGGCTGAAGGGAGTCGAACCCTCGTCTCCAGCTTGGAAGGCTGGGGTAATAG
>JAIRXO010000176.1 GCA_031268255.1 Spirochaetaceae bacterium | reverse complement strand
TCTGAGACCGATCCCCTGGCAAATTTTTCCGATCCCGCCAGAGTCTGGGGGAACGGCGTCGAGTCGGTTATTGAAGAAGCGTACAGGGAATGTTTCAGGACTTTTATCATAGGCAGGCGGGTGATGACCCTCCGTATGCCCTTTGCCCAGAATTACGAGCGGAGCGAGCTTGCCGGTTCCGAGTGGGAATTTATAGGCGGCGGCAAGGCCGATCCGTCCTTTCTCTGGAATATTATCGGCACTGTCCTTGAGGAAGAAGATTTTTCCCGTTATGCGTCAGAACTTGGCGATGGAAGGGAAAAGGTCATGATTCTCGATATTCCCTCAAGGACCTGGTCCAGTTCCCGGGACCTCTTTGACATAGCCAGGATGAAGGCCGGTTCCTACCGGGGGCTTCCCCACAGGCCCTATGTACTCAGCGGGGGCAGCGAGATCAGCCAGAGCGATGTGTATAATTACCTGTACTGCATAGGCTGGGTAGGCATGGACTGTTCGGGCTTTGTCTGGCATATCCTTAACTATACGGCCCGCCGGGGCGGGCTCGACCTCGGAGCCGCCCTCCGCCGTTCCCTGGGAGCGCCGAGGCCGGGCGACGCGGCCCGTTACGCGGGGACAAGTTTTTTTAATTCCCGGAGTCCAGAAATTATTTCCGTTGATGACAGGGTGGGAAACCTCAGGCCCCTTGACGTGCTGCTTTTCAGGGGCGCCGACGGGTCCATGGTACACTCGGCTGTTATCCAGTCCGTCGAAGCGGAAGCCGGAATCATACGGTACCTCCAGTGTACTGACGAGGCCCCTCTTAACGAGCGGGGCGTTCACGAATCCTATATACGTTTTGATCCGGCCCATCCCGAATGGCGTCTTGACGATGAGAGGATTGTCTGGACCCAGGAGAGGTTTCCGCCGTTTCCCGGCGAAAAACCCGCGCCCTTTTCGGACGACGGTCAGCGTTTCAGGGCCTTTTCCGATCTGGGCGGAGGCAGGGTAGTCAGGCTTAGGGCCATGGCGGCGCCGGTACAGCGCATCAACCGGGGAAACTAAGGGAAAAAAATTCTTCTTCCTGTCCTGATTCCCGTTCGACCATGACATCGAGCCGCCTGAGTTCAGGCGCGTTTTTCAGGAAGCGCGCGGCGCGCTCAATACGGGAATGGACGCGGCAGCTTGCCAGGCAGCGGGCATTGTAACGCCCGGCCAGTGACGAAAGGAGCCGTGCGCTTACCGCCGGAGGACCAAGCAGCGAATATCCGGCTATTTCCGCGTAACTAAAAGCACATTCCCCAAGGTCAATGCCAAAACGCCAGTCCCTGTCCGCTTTCCGCAAACACTCCAGCGCCGCAAGCAGTGCCCTGTCCAGTGGGTCCTGGGTTTCCCCCTTCTTCCGCTTCCGCTCCATGCCCAGAGGCGAACCAAAGACGGCAAGCACAAGGTCCCCGTCGCAGCCGGCCAGCACCGCGCCGGCTTTTTTAAGAAACGCGCCGGCTTCTTCACGGTAGGCCCTGAGGCGTTCAGCGGCCAAAAGGGGCGACGCCTTTGCCTCAGGCGTAAGGATGCCGTTGTAACGAAGCGCCAGAACCAGGGCTCCGGCGCTTCCGGCTTCTTCTGGACGGGGCAGTCCGGTTTTAAGAGCCTGACGCAGCGCGGGCTTTGACACATAGGGGCCGTAGGCCCTGCGTATAACGCGGCGTCCGTGGTTCCGTATCAAAAGGGCCGTCATGGCCGAACAGAGGGACGCGGCAAAGACCGCCGCGCCGGGGACCAGGGGGTCTATCCAGCGTCCGCCAAAAATGAGCGCCGAGGAAAAGGCTGAACAGGTAATGACGGCGAGGAACAGGCCCAGGACCGCCGCCGCCGCTATGCCACGTCTCCGCAAGGCAAAGGCGGCAATCACCAGCGGGGCCAGAGCCCAGAAAAAAAGTTCAATATCCTCCGCAGGGGTAACGGCGGCCCCGGAGAGTATACTGTTTACGAGAATCAGGGAAGCCTCGCTGTCTGTGGGATTCTCAGGGCCGCCTGTTATCCGGTGATCCGCGAACAAAGCGCCGCCGGGACCGAGTACGCAGAAGGAACCGGCGAGCGTTTCGGAAAGGTTTTCTCTCAGGGCCGACAGTGTTTCATAATGTGAACGGGCCTGGGCAAAGGAGGCGATGAGCTGATCCCTGAGGGCGCGCAGGCTTTCCCTTCCCCGCTCGTCAATTTCCCTTTGGGCGATAAGTTCCTCATAACCTGACACCAGGGAACTTTCCACAGGACCGGAAAAAAGCTCGGCAAGGCTTTCCATATATTGCTCTCTCAGGCGAAGCCATGCCTCCTCCTGTCCGGCGCTGTCCTGGGTAAAAAATTCCTCACCGGCGGCCTGGGCAAATTCATATAGAAAAACCGGATACTTTTCCGGCGCAAGACTGTCAAAATAACCGGCCCTCCGCATTTCCTGGAGGAGACGGTAGAGTTCCCTGTCCAGTTCCCCGTATTCAAGGAGTTCTCCCATGG
This sequence comes from Spirochaetaceae bacterium, assembly GCA_031268255.1. Taxonomy (GTDB): domain Bacteria; phylum Spirochaetota; class Spirochaetia; order Treponematales; family Breznakiellaceae; genus JAIRTD01. Next base: position 3,388 of record JAIRXO010000176.1, on the reverse strand, counting down.
CAAGAACAATAAACCCATTTTCCGGCGCTTCAAAAAGCAGCGCGCCCTGTGCGTCAAGCGGAACAAAAAGGTCTCCGCGGCTTTCACTCTTTATGACAAGACCCAGTTCGTTCCGTTCAACGGCAGGGGACTTTAGATACTTTTTAAGCGCCGCATAGGCAATATGTTCCCGTTCCCCGCCTTCGGCGTAGATCGCCGGGGCGATACGGCGGAGCCTGCCGTCGCTGTCTGGAACGCTCCGGCTATACCAGGGCCCGTTCCGGCGTTCCTCATTACGGCGGGGGTATACCGCGCCGGCTATCCACAGCCGGTCCAGAATCCCCGCCTGGCCGGCGATTTCCTGTTCAAATTCTTCCCTGTTTATGCCGGAAACAAGCCTTTCCTTGCCCCGGTCTATGAGCGCGAGGAGTTCCCCGACATAGCGTTCAGTATCGCCGGGGTGAACCGAGCCGTTTCGTATGGCCTGGAAAAGGGTGCGCACATTCTCGCCGATAAGGCTGAATTCCTCCTCAAAACGCCTGAGGGTTTCGTCCGAATCGGTGTTGCCCGCCGAAATACCCAGTACCGGCGCCTGAACAACAAGGGAAGCGGCTTTCATCTCCATGAGCGTGCGGAGGGCCGATGCGAGTTCCCCAGGATCAAGGGGCAGGAGTTCCCCCTCCTCAGGGCTGCCGGATTGTTCCGCTGTATCGACAAGTACCAGCAAAGGGAGCGCGGCCTGTCCCCGGCGTTCCATGAGCCTGTCGTACAGGATGCCCAGACGGGGGCCCCGGCAGAGGAGGACGCCCAGAAGGGCAGCCAAACTTCCCCCAAAAAGGGCGGTGATAATCCTTATAATGGTAAGTTTTCGCGTCATTGCTATATCTTTTACGGAAGATTGCCGCATACCTCTTTATTTTCGGCGTATTTCAGGATATATTCTTGGTAGTTTAGTATACAAAAAACCCAGGTCCGGGAAAAGCCCGGCCGGGTTCAGGAGGGTATATGCGTTTTTCTAAAATTTCGTTGTATATGATTTGTGCCGCGCTGTTTCTGGTTTTGGCCTCAGGCTGCGCCAAGCCGCCTACAGAAGAAATGAACGCGGCCAGGGATGCGGTTACCAGGGCCGAAAACAACGCCAACGCGGCGGCCTATGCCGGTGATGGTGTCAGGCGGGCAAGGAGCGCCCTTGAGCGCATGGACGAGGAGGCAAACGCCAAGCGTTATGACGCGGCCAGGATCGCCGCTGCCGAAGCTGTCGCCGCCGCGGAAAAAGCCATCAGTGACGGGCAGACGGCCTCCGCGAGGACAGCCGACAACGCTTCCAATCTGATAGTGGCGGCCAAAACAGAGATACAGGCGGCGGAACAGTCCCTGGACGCGGCCTGGAAAAGCGGGGTAAGGAATATCAACTTTGCCGAGCTTAACAGCGCCGCGGCGGCAGCCTGGCAGTCTGTGGAACAGGCGGAAATGAGCCTTGCCGGAGGCAGGGCCCAGGACGCGGTGAACAGCGCCGAGGAAGCCCGGGGAAGCGCCGCCCGGATAAGCCTGGCCCTTTCGGAAGGAGCCCGCGCCGGGTCCAGAAAACAATAAGTCATGGCCGGCGGTATCTTTGATAAAATTTTTTCTCTCTTTGGTTCAGGCGACACCGAGTCGGACAAAAAAAAACTGATCAAACAACTGGTCAAGGACCTTTCAAAAAATAAATACGGGCGTTTTTACAGGGTGAAGGGCGAAGAAGTTACGCCGGCCTTTGCCAAGTTTTTTTACGATGTGTATAAAATCATTTCGCCCGCCCAGGTCTTTCTCCAGAACGCCGGCAAATCGGATCAGCTTAAACAGATGACCATAGAATTTTTCATGGACAAAAAACTCCTTGCCCTCCAGTCCAGGATAGGCAGGGAGTCCATCGGGGAAAGGGGCAAAGGCACCCCGATCAATACCCTGGCAAAGCAGGTCCGCGAAGAACTCAACCAGTTCATCGCCGCTTTTGACAGTGAGCGCGTCAAGGCCATTGACGAGTGCTACAATCTCATCATCGCCTTTACCAAATTTACCGGCTTTGATTTTTTCTTTCTTCTAAAAAAATTCGACGCCAATATCTCCGAGAGGAATTTTACCTACCAGCCCCGTTTTGAATCCATCAGGGCGGAATATGTGGGCGACGATATCAAGGATTTTCTCGAACCGGCCGGGGCCGTGGATCCTGACCAGGACTGGAAAACCGCCTTTGAGGTACTCAAGATATACAAAGGCGGCATGGACGTAGTCAACCAGGCCCATTGGTCAAAGCTCCTGGCCTATCTCAGGGATGTAAAGCGTTCGGGGATTTTTGAACTCATGGTCAGGCATATAGACAAGGACCCCTTCTGGCAGTTCGCGCCGGGCATACAAGGCGAGCGTATCGTTGACCCTTATATTCAGAAGAAAAAAAACGATACCGAAGAAGCGATAAACGGCATACAGAACAACAAGCGCAACGCCCAGATAAACCAGCTTGCCCAAACGGTTTTCGGTTCCGCCGATGTAGAACGGATGAAGCACTACACCAACAAGCAGAACGAAATCTACATTAAAAAAAACATGGGCGGCTTTACCCAGGTTCAGGCGGTCAATTACCTCAAGGCCTTTCTGCTTGATTACTGCAAGAAGGACATACGGGAACTCTGCGATCTTTTTTTGGTACGGGGACAGTGGACATCCCAGGTACTTTCCCAGCAAATGTCTGAGGGCTTCCACACCATCATGGCCATTGCGGACGAAATACTTGTCTTTGACGACAAGCTCGGCGAAGACGGCGAAAACGGCTCGCGCCTCAAGGCCGCCATGGTCAAGGTGGACCGGGACAAGGGCCAGGCAAAGTATGTGCGCATCATACTCAAGACGGCAAACGAAGAAGCCTGTCAAATGATAAGCAGGGCGGCCGGGGCCCTCATCGTGGTGGGCAAGCACCTTAAAATCATCCTGGAGGATTTTCAGAAAACCCCCCATGTGCTTATCCTCAACTGGAAAGAACTCGAATCAAGTTCCGCGGCCCCTTTGGCAAAAAGGATAGCGGATATTTACAAGAAAATTTACTATTTTGTACAGATGATGCAGTTCTTTTCCCAGGAAGGCGGAGAGGAATAGCGTTTTATTCGGCTACATATAGTAGCCATCTTATCAACAGCGCGGTATAGTTATCTATGGAGCCGGTTTTTATCTTTCGTGATACAGCCTTTAAGCACGGCCTTGGAGAAGCGGACCTTCGCCGCGAAGGGGAAGTGCCATGAAAGAGATAGAAAAGAAAACGGGAATGACCGACGCCGAGTGTGAATATTGGGACGGTTATTACACCAAAAACACCTTTAAACCGGGGCCAAACCTTTTAAAACAGGGTGTAAAACCCGGTTTTGCGCATAATACGCTG
>JAIRXO010000013.1 GCA_031268255.1 Spirochaetaceae bacterium | reverse complement strand
CTTTGCCGTGGTTATACCGTGTTCCGGGGGCAGGTTGACGGTTATTTTAACGGTCCCGGTCCCTTCAAAAACAGGCGCAACCGTAAAGGACAGGTTATTAGGCCCCTCAAGGGTGATGTTTTTATCCGTTATGCTCCCCCGCAAAATAATGTCATCAGTGCCATTATAGCCTTTCAGGGTAAAATTCCAGGTTCCGGTCTCCAGGTACACCGTGTCGCCTGTACCGGAAATAACCTTTAGCCGGGTTTCGCTTTCCGAAGGTTTTCCGCCCCACAGTTCCCATTTCGTTACGTCGCCCAGGCCGCCGCCTGAGGGCAGTATTGTGCGGCCCTGTATTCCCGCTCCCTCTATGCCGATACGGACCGCCGCCTTTCCTTCGGGCGCAGAGCCCACTCCGGTTTCCGGCCCCGTCATATCACAGGCGGAAAAAAGCAGCAGCAGGGCGGCCGCGGTACTCGTGTATATGCGCTTTCTGTTCATCGTGTACTCCTTATCTGGCATTAATGGTAAGCCGGCACCGCGCCGACAGCTTTACGCCCCCGGCGGCGCTTACCACCACCGATACCTCATGGATACCCGCCGGTTTTGAATTGGCCGCCAGGGTATAGGCAGCCGTAGTCGCGCCGCTGATTGGCGTCCCGTCCCAGTACCATTGCCAGGACGTGTATTCCCCGGCGGCGGAGAACAGGGCCGGCTGGTCCGTGAATACCGACACGTTGGAAAGAGGGGGGTCCCCCGGCACGGCCTGTAAGGTTATGTAAACGGAACCCTCGGGATTCCATTTGGCGTAGAATGTTTTATCTCCGGTACTGCCAGAGGGGATCACGGTAACCGGGGTGCTAAAACTGTCGTTAGTATACCAGCCGCCAAAGCCGTAACCCGCGCGGACCGGGGCGGCAAGGGTAATTTCAGCGTCTTCTACGGTGTAAGACGCCGGGTTTGCCCCGTTGTTGATTCCACCGTAAAGGGTATAGGTGATGGTGTAAGTAAGCGCCGTCCATTGGGCGTAGAATGTTTTCTTCCCGGTACTGCCTGAGGGGATTTCGGTAAGCGCGCTTCCGGTAAAGGACGCGTTGTCGTACCAGCCGCCAAAGCCGTAACCTGTGCGGTCAGGGGCGGCAAGGGTAATGCCGGGGCTTTCTATAGTATAGGATGGCGGGTTCGCCGCGTTGTTGGTTCCTCCGTTCAGGTTGTAGGTGATGGTGTAAGAAACGATTGTCCATTGGGCGTAGACTGTTATATTGCCCGTTACCGCGCTTGCTGCGGTAAAGGAATCTCCCGAACCATTAGGCGCGGTGTTCCAGCCGGTAAAGTTGTAACCCGCCCGCTCAGGGCTGGCCGGGAAGTTCGCCGCAACGGTTTCCGCCGGAGGCGTAACCGTCCTCACCGTGTGGTTAGTGGCGGTGAGGTCGTTCAGCGTAAAGATAACGGCATATGAACCGGGCGGGACCGCCGTCCATTGGGCGTAGACCGTTATAGCCGCGCTTACCGCGCTTGCGGCGGTAAAGGCAGTTCCCGAACCGCTGGGCGCGGTGTTCCAGCCCGCGAAGGCGTACCCCGCCCGCTCAGGGTTGCCGGGGAAATCCGTTGTCCCTATAGCCGTAGCCGGGGCCGTAACGGTTTTTGTTGCATAAACAGCCGCCGTCCCGTCGTTAAGCGCGAAGCTTACGGTATATGAACCGGGCAGGACCGCCGTCCACTGGGCGTAGACCGTTATATCCGCGCTCACCGCACTCGAAGCGGTAAAGGGGCTTCCCCCACCGTTGGACGCGGTGTTCCAGCCGGTAAAGGCGTAGCCGCTCCGCTCAGGGTTCGCGGGGAAATCCGCCGCGCCGATGCTTGTCGCGGGCGGGGTTACGGTTTTGGTATACAGGGTATCGTTGGTTTCGTAATTGCTCTTGAAGATGACCGTATAGGCTGAAGTCCCCGGCCCGGAACCCGATCCCGAAGGATTCGAGCAGGCGGAAAAAAACAGCGGGATACATAACAGGGAAAAGAAAAAAAGGAATTTACCTGATAAAACTACTATACGTTTGTTGGGGGGGGGGGGGGGGGGGTAAGACTTACCGAACAATTGGATTCGCCCGCTACTCATTTTTAATCCTCCTTGCTTTGCCGCCAATACGCTACTATTATAGCATGGCACTATGCTCAATTTACCATGATAAAAATTGTCCTGTCAACGTATGTTTTGTACTTTTTTACGATACTAGCCAAATATTAACCACTTTCCCTCAAGAACTAATGGGAAAGTATTTGTCCGTGGTTATTCTTCGCGGCTTGGTTGATTCTCTGCGGATTATTTGCTATTCTGACACTTGGCGGCTTTTCGCCGCCTAAATAGGAGTTATCATGAGTGTACGGGCAACAGAGCGGCTTATTGGCGAAATTGTGAATGTGCCGGGACTTGGCAACAGTCCCTGTATGGTGGTCAGGAGTGTGGATATCGAGGCTAAACTGGTTACCACGGCCTGGTTTTCGGATGCCCACGAGGGTCAGGAAGGCGTGTTTCCCGCCACGGCCCTGGACAGGGTAGAAGAGGAGGCGGCCAAGGCTCCTTCTCGTAAGGGGAAAAAGTAAATTCACGGCTGCTTTTTCAAACTTCAAATTTGAATAGTGGTATCCAACCGTTTTACGCGAGAGGACTCAATTTTTCCTGCCGGCGCTGTTCAGACTGCTGCCGTCTTGAAGCGGGTTTTGTTTTTCTCAGCGTATCCGACCTGGATGCCCTTGCCGCTGTTCTTGGCATGAAAAAAGGCGCTTTTATCGGAACCTATTGCCGCTGGGTTCCTGACGCCGGCTTTTCCGTCCCGGACGGCCGGGGCGGGGGAGGGCGGGAACTGCTTTCCCTGCGGGAAAAATCCAATTTCGACTGTATCTTCTGGAAGGATGGCTGTACGGTCTACGGGGCGCGGCCCCTGCAATGCAGAACTTTTCCTTTTTGGGAATCTATAGTACACTCTCTGGAGTCGTGGAACGCGTGTATGAGGGATTGTCCGGGTATGGGAAAGGGCAGGGCCTATAGCTGTGCCGAAATAGAAATTATGCTCACCCGGGGTGCTTCGGAGCCGATAATTACAAGGACGGTTTAATGTAAAGATGTTTATCCGTTTTTGGGGGGTCCGCGGTTCCCTTCCGGCGCCACAGGAACCGGGGCAGATAAAAAGTAAAATCTCGGCAATTATCGAAAGGCTCAGTCCCGAGGACCTTGAAAACCAGCAGAGCAGGGAACGTTTTTTGGCCGCGCTTCCGCCGTGGCTGTTCGGCACAGTAGGGGGCAACAGTCCCTGCGTGGAACTCAGGCCCCGTAAAAACAGCCGCGATCTGGTGATTTTTGACGCCGGAACCGGCATCAGGGAGCTGGGTATAGCCCTGGCAAAAGAAAAAATCAAGGACCTCTGCTGTCATGTGTTTTTTTCCCATTTTCACTGGGACCATCTTCAGGGTCTGCCCTTTTTCGGTCCCGCCTATGATCCGTCAACGCATATCATATTTCATTCGCCCATGGCCAATCTGGAAACAACGCTTCACGGCCAGATGAGTTCTCCGTATTTTCCGGTACACATGGAATCCATGGGTTCCCGCAAAACATTTGATATACTCAGCGGGCCCATGACTCTGGGAAACCTCAAGCTGTCCTATAAAAAGATGAACCACCCCGGCGATTCCTACTCGTACCGCATTGATGACGGGGAGCATGTGTTTATCTATTCCACCGATACGGAACTGTCGGCCAACGACTTCCTCAAGAACGAAGAAAACAGTTCTTACTTTGAAAACGCCGATCTCATTGTCATAGACTCCCAGTACACCCTGGGGGAGGCCATAGAAAAATACAACTGGGGCCACAGCGCCTTTAGTCTGGCGGTTGACTTTGCCGCCAACTGGTCAATCAAACACATGGTGCTTTTTCATCATGATCCTACCTACGACGACCGGAAACTCTATAATATACTGCAATCGGCCAGATGGTATTCTGACCGTATGGGTATCAAGGGGGTTAAAATAACCCTCGCCAGGGAAGGTTTGGAAATAATCCTGTAGCTATGGAACAGCGGGAACCGGGCCTGTTTTTATGCCTCACGGACATCGCCGTCCTGTGCGGCCTGCTTAAACCTATGGAAGAAAGGCTCAACGCCGGGGAGCGCACGGTGCTTTCGCGTATGGAACGGGAACTGTACAGCCATATGTCCATCGAAGAAGCGGCAAAACTGCTCGGCCACGGGGGAAGTTCCGAAAAGGGGGGCCGGTGAAGCAAAAAGACGAAAACGGGGCTCTGGTTTCCGCCTTCCGTTCCCTGGCGGGTTTTTTCGCGGCCCTTACCGGAACCGTCCTTGCCCTCGTTGTTCTGGCCCTGGTTTTTTTCATGTACCTCAACCGTCCGCCTGATACGGTTCCGGCCATACCCGCCGGTGTCGAAACCCTCTCGCTGGAGGATGACGGCGGCCTCATCCTTGAGGTGCGGAACGGCGAAAGCGCCGGATCAGTGGGCAGGCGGCTCCAGGACGCCGGAGTGATACGGGGCGGCCCGCTGTGGGCCATTCTGTTCCGCGTCTCACGCGAAACCGTTAAGGCCGGGGTCTACAGCCTTTCGCTTCCGTTAAGCCAGCTTGAAATACGCTCCATACTGGTGTCGGGCAGGCAGCTTCTGGTACGGGTTACTTTCCCCGAAGGGGGAACCCTTAAAAAATCGGCCAGGATTCTTGAAGAAGCGGGTATATGTTCAGCCGGGGAATTCCTTGCCGCCTCAGGCGGGGACGGGATCAGGGAAAGTTACGGCATAGAAGGGGAGACCATGGAAGGTTACCTCTACCCCGACACCTACCTCTTTCCCCGCTCCTATCCGGCTGAACAGGTGGTAAGAACCATGGCGGACACGTTTTTCAGCAAACTCACCGCCATTGACGGGGGCGCGCTGGTTTCCCCTGAAGAACTCAAGCGGGCCGTTATCATCGCCTCCATAGTGGAGCGGGAATACCGGGTCGCTTCGGAAGCGCCCCTCATGGCGGGAGTGTTTTACAACCGGCTCCGCATAGGTATGGCCCTCCAGTCCTGCGCCACCGTCGAATATGTCATTACCGAAATACAGGGCCGCCCCCATCCCGATGTGCTTTACAACCGCGATATTGAACTGAGGGACCCCTACAATACCTACATACGGCCAGGGCTTCCTCCGGGACCCATTTCGGCCCCCGGCGAGACAGCCCTGAGGGCGGCGCTGTATCCTGAGCCGAGCGATTACCTCTATTTCAGGCTCATTGATCCCGGCGCGGGACGGCATTATTTTTCCCGGACCCTCGACGACCATATCAGGGCCGGCGTCCTCTATGTAAAGCGGAGTTCTTTCTGATGGCCTATATCTCCGAGTCCACCATAGCGGAGGTACAGAACAGGGCCGATGTGGTAAGCGTCATAGGCGAGTATGTCAGGCTCGAAAAACGGGGCGGGCGCTACTGGGGGCTCTGTCCCTTTCACAGCGAAAAAACCCCCTCGTTTTCCGTAGACCCGGACCGGAAAATGTACTACTGTTTCGGCTGCCACAAGGGCGGCGGCGTTGTCAACTTTCTTATGGAAACCGAAAAGCTCTCGTTTCCCGAAGCCATAGAAAGCCTGGCAAAAAAACTTGGCGTGCCTGTCGTCTACGCGAACCAGGGCGGCCCTTCAAAAGAGGACAAGGAGCGCGAACAGAAAACAGAGACCCTCGAAGAGCTTTACCGGCGGGTCGCCGGAAGTTTTCATCATATTTTGCTTAAAAAACCTGAAGGAGAGGCGGCAAAGCGGTATATTAGAGACCGGGGAATATCGGACGAAATGACAGAACGGTTCAGGCTCGGCTTTGCCCCTGACGACAGGTACTGGCTGTATAAGTTTCTGGGCAAAAAGGGATACTCGGACGCCCTTCTGGGCGAGAGCGGCCTTTTTTCCCGGAACAACAAAAGCGCGTCCTTTTTCTCGGGGCGGCTCATGTTTCCCATTGCGGACCGCCGGGGGCGTACCGTGGCCTTTGGGGGCAGGACCCTTAAAGAAGGCAGTACCGATCCCAAGTACATCAATTCGGCTGAATCAGCTTTTTACAAAAAGCGGGAGACCCTTTTTGCCATTGACCTGGCCCTGGGCGAAATACGGAAAACCAGGGAAGCCTACCTTGCCGAAGGCTACATGGACGTGATCAGCCTCCACCAGGGCGGGATAACCAACGCCGTGGCCCCCCTGGGAACCGCCTTTACCGCCGAACAGGCCCGTCTTTTGGGACGCTGGGCCGAAAAGGTCTACATTCTTTTTGATTCTGACAGCGCCGGGCAGGAGGCGGCGGTCAAGGCCATACTGACCCTGCGGAATTCGGGGCTTTCCGCCGCCGTGGTGGACATACAAAATGGTCTTTTGGACTATCTGGGGAACGGAAATCAGGGGGACGGGGCGGTAAAAATCAAAGATCCGGCGGACATTTTGCAGAATTTCGGCCCAGAGGCGTTGCAAAAGAGTGTAAAATATTCTATAACTGACTTCGAATATTTATTGAAGCGGAGCAGGTCTCTTTTTGATACATCCGTTTCCGAAGGGGTGTCCCAGGGGGTGGCTTCTTTATTTCCCTACCTGGATACCCTGGATTCGGAGGTTGCCAGAGACAGCGCGGTACAGAGGATAGCCGAATTTTTCGGCGCCGATCCCCTGGCCGTTTCGCGGGATTACCGGGGCAAAAAAACCGTTGCGCCGCTGCGCCGGGATGTTCCGCGTCTCAGGATGAACGATGAATTATTTTTGCTCATATTGGTCTTTGTAAATCATGATCTGTATCCTAAACTGCGTTCAGAAGTTTCGCTGGAGGAGGTAAAAGACTCTGGGGCGCGGGAGCTTTTTATAGCTCTGGAAGAATGGTACCGGAACGACACTCCGGGTATTGATGATCTTTTTAACCGTATTGAACAGCCCGATCTTAAACGCTTTGTCATGGAACAGGCCGGATCAGACGCCTTTAAGGTCAATGCGGCTCTTGCCGCCGATGACGGAATACGGCGTATCAAACAAAAGGGCCTTTAGGGAAGGCGGAAAGAGATTGTTACCGAGTTACGAATGGTCCGAAGCGGGTCCCGCACGGACGAACTTCTCCTTGAGAAAGTGCATATTGATGCCGAACTACGCCGAATTAAGGAAGCCAAGGAATGACGGATTTGCCAAGGCCGGATATAGCGGTTGATCCCGCTGTCGTAAAGCTGATCGAATACGCGAAGGGGAAGAAGGTTCTTTCGTATGACGAACTTTCCGATTTTTTACCTGAGCATATTGCCAATTCCGATAAAATCGAACAGGTGCTGGCTATACTCGAATCCAACAATGTCCAGATTGTCGAGGAGGACACCCTGGGCGACGACGAATCGGGTACCGGGACCCCCAAGGAAGCCGAAAACGAAAAAAAGCGCCTGGTTTACAACAACAAGGAAAGTTCCGTTGACGATCCCATAAGGCTTTACCTCAGGGAAATAGGCAAGGAAAATCTCCTCACCGCCGAGCAGGAGGTGGAGCTTTCCAAGCAGATGGAAGACGGCGAAAACATCATCAAGGGGGTCATCAAAAAATCGGGGATGATTATTCCCGAATTTTACTCCATAGCCCAGCGGGCCTTTTCCAAAAAAGACCCCAGGGAAATGAGCCTTTCAAAAAAAGAAATCACCGAGTACATGACAGAGAGGCGCCGTCTCAATCAGTTCTACAAGGAAACATTACGGCTCATAGGCGCCGACCTGAAATCCTATATCGAAGTCAAGCGCCGGCTTATCAGCCGGGGCAATGATATTTATGACGACAGGGAACTGTCATCGCTCAGGAAAAAACTGCTCCACGTCATCGCCGGAGTGCAGATACATCCTGAGGAGATAAATGATTTTTCCGACAAATTCGTTCAGGCGGCCAAACGCATAAAACGCTACAAAAAAGAACAGGAAAAAATCGAAAAGCGGCTGCGGGTCGCGTCCCTCAAGGAACTGAGGACTCTGGGCAGGGCGCTGACCATCAAGACGGACCGGGAAAGGCTCGAAGGCGAACTGGGCCTGGGTTCCGACGAGATAAAGGAACTGATCAGGCATATCCAGGTAACGGAAAAAAAGCTCCACCAGATGGAAGCCGAATTCGAGGAATCCATCGAAAACATCAATTCCATGTCCAGGGAAATTAACCGGGGCAGGCTCATGATGAAGAGCGCCAAGGACAGGCTTATCAAGGCCAATCTCCGCCTGGTCGTGTCCATAGCGAAGAAGTACACCAACAGGGGCCTCCATTTCTTTGACCTGGTCCAGGAAGGAAACATCGGCCTTATCAAGGCCGTGGAAAAATTCGAATACCAGAAGGGCTTTAAATTTTCGACCTACGCGACATGGTGGATACGCCAGGCCATTACCCGTTCCATTTCGGACCAGGCAAGGACCATACGGGTGCCTGTGCACATGATAGAACAGATAAACAAGGTGGTGCGGGAATCCCGTCAGCTCATGCAGGTTTTGGGCAGGGAGCCAAACGACGAGGAAATCGCCGAAAAGCTCGGCTGGACCGCCCAGCGGGTCAAGTCGGTCAAGAATGTCGCCAGGGAACCCATCAGCCTCGAAACCCCCATAGGAGAAGAAGAAGATTCCCTCCTGGGAGATTTTATCGAGGACAAGGATGTGGAAAATCCGGCAAACCAGACCGCCTTTACCCTGCTCCAGGAACAGCTTGGCGGGGTGCTTTCTACCCTTCCCGAACGGGAGCAGGAAGTACTCAAGATGCGCTTCGGCCTTGATGACGGCTATTCGCTGACCCTTGAGGAAGTCGGGCTTTACTTTAACGTTACCCGGGAACGCATACGCCAGATTGAGGCCAAGGCGCTGCGGCGGCTCAGGCATCCCAAGCGGAGCAGAAAACTAAAAGATTATTTAGATCACTAAGTTTACTTTAGAGAGGTTATTATGGCAATGGAAGATGTTTTTGGCAAACTGCGGACCCTTCAGGATATACTTTCCGAAAAGATAGCCCTGGAACAGGAAATCCAGGAGATTCCCAAAATACTGGTTACCCAGGAAGAACTTTTGGCGCGGCTTAAAAAAACCTTTATCGAGAAGAACCAGGACTACGAAAAGGCAAAATCCTCAGAGGCTGAATTCAGGAATCTTCTGGCCGAGGCCGAGTCCGGGCGGGAAAAGGCCGAGAAGAACATGGATTCCATCAGTACCCAGCGGGAATACGAGGCGCTGGACAAGGAAATCCGCGACGCGTCCGAAAGGGAACAGCAGTACCGCAAGGACCTGCAGCGCGAGGAGCGCGTCATCGCCGAACTGAACGAACAGATGAAGCAGCACAGCGCCCTCATCGAACAGCAGGAACAGGACCTTGCCGAGCGGCGCAGGGGCATCGAGGACGAAATCGCCGGAAAAAACGCCAAGGTCAAAACCCTTCAGGAAGAAGAGGACAAGGTGGTGGTCGGCCTTGACAGCGAGGTACAGTTCAAATTTGAACGCATACTCCGCAATAAAATGGGCAAGGGTATCGTGGCGATAAAAAGCGGCGTCTGTACCGGCTGCCACATGATACTGCCGGTTCAGTTTGCCAACACGGTGCGCCTGGGCGAAGAAATCGTGTTTTGCCCTTACTGTTCCCGCATACTCTTTTACGAGGAAACAGAAACAGGCGAGGAAGAATTCTTTGACCGTGAGGACGCGGGAAGCCTCTCGGACCTTGACGATATGGACGACGAAGAAGAATACGAAGAGGAAGAAGAGGAAGAGGACGAAAAAGCCGGCATGGATTACGAGGAATAGCCCTTCCTCCGATTCAGGGCAGCGGCCTTGGCTTACAGGCTGTTTTTGTGTATTGTAGTTCCGGCGATGAACCGCGCAGCCGCCTGGCGGCCCGGTGTTACGTTTGTAACCAGGGTTGCCGGGAGGAAAGTCCGGGCTCCGCAGGGCATGATGCCGGGTAACGCCCGGGCCGGCAGGGTCAAAGCCCTGCCGGACAGAAAGCGCAGCAGACAATATACCGCCTGAACGCGGCAGCGCGGCGCGGGGGGCCGGTAATGGCCTTCCGCCGGGCAAGGGTGAAATGGCGGGGTAAGAGCCCACCGGGGCGCCGGTAACGGCGCCGTCTGGCAAGCCTCATCAGGAGCAAGGCCAAGCAGCGGGTTTGCGGCTTTATGGCCGCAGCCAATGCCCATTGGTTACCCGCGGGTAGGCCGCATGACGCTGTCCGTAAGGGCGGCGCCAGATAGATGGCTGCGGCCGCGCTTCCTCCGAGGCGCGGAACAGAACCCGGCTTACAGGTTCATCGCTTTTTTGACATACGCGGCGCGTAACACACGCCCAAAAATACCGTTACGGAATGACTCCGTTGACTTTTCCCCGGAAACAGTATTAAATCACAAGAGAACCATGCTTAAAAAGAAGCCGAGGCAGTGGCTTGATGTACATGTTTACCGGAAAAACCCTGTTTTGACCGCGCTGACGGTCTTTATAGCGTTTGTTTTGGTCCTGTCTCTGGCGTTTTTGGGCATACGGAACAAGAATGAATGGGGCAGGGACCGGAGAGAACTGCTGCGTTACTGGGAAGAAGGGACCTACGGGGATGTTTATGACCTGAGCGGCCAATGGCTCGCGAAAAAACCTTTGGACTTTTTTTTATTGAGCCTGAGGGGTTTTTCGTCGTACCAGCTTGCCGTGGCCCAGATTAACGTGTCCGATACCCTCCGTTATATTGACACCTGTATCGTGTCCCTCAGAAAGGCCCTTCTTACCCGCGAGGGGGAAAGGGACGCGAATCTGCGCTATGTCCTGGGCAAGGCTTATTACCACAAGGGCCCTTCCTACGCGGATTTGGCGATCCGTTATCTGGAAGAAGCCAGGGGAAGCGGTTTCAGCGCCCCGGACACCGCCGAATACCTGGGGCTGGCCTACGCGGAACTCAGCGATTACCGGAACAGCGTGGCTTCGCTGTCGGAGTCATTGAACAGCGAGGACGGGTCCTATGTTTCGGATCTGCGGCTTTTGGCCATAGCCAGGTCCTATATAGGACTGGATGAGGGGAATTCCGCCAGAGCCTACCTTGTCCGCTGTATCGGGAATTCCCGGGACGCCAATGTGGTAATCCAGGCGAGGCTCCTTTTGGGGAAGGTTCTGGCCGCCGCCGGCGAAGCGGAGGGAGCCGAGGAACAGTTCCGGGCCATTATCGAGGAGAACGGGGAAAACGCCGACGCCCACTTTGAACTGGGCGAATTATACGCCGCCGGGGGGGACGCGACCCGGGCCAGAGCCGAGTGGCGGCGGGCCCTGCGCGTCGATCCCGGACACGGGGAAGCGCGGACAAAACTCGGCGTCTATACGCCGTAAACAGTACTAAACCGGAGTTAAGCCAAAGGCTGGAGGATATATGTTTGGAAGAGTATCAAAGGATATAGGCATAGACCTGGGAACCTGCAATACAATTATTTACATACGGGGCAAGGGCATTGTCATCAATGAACCTTCTGTCGTCGCTGTGGAGAAGGGAACCAAAAAAGTCATGGCTGTGGGCACCGAAGCGAAAAGCATGCTTTACAAGACCCCCGGCAATATCATCGCCATACGGCCCCTGAGGGACGGGGTTATCGCCGACCTTGAATCGACCGAAAAGATGATACGCTATTTCATCTCCAAAGTAATGCCCCGTTACCGTTTTATAAAACCCCGCATGGTCATAGGCATACCTTCCTGCATCACCGAGGTTGAACGCCGGGCCGTGGAAGAAAGCGCCTACAAGGCCGGAGCCCGGGAGGTATACGTTATCGAGGAAAGCCGCGCCGCCGCCATAGGGGCGGATATTCCCATCTGGGAGCCCGCGGGCCACATGGTCTGCGATATAGGCGGCGGCACTACGGAAATCTCGGTCATTTCTCTGGGCGGCATGGTGGTTACCAATGCCATACGTCTGGGCGGCGATGAATTTGACGAATCAATCATCAAATATGTCAGAAGCGTCCACAACCTCATCATAGGCCCGAATATAGCCGAAAGGCTCAAGATAGAAATCGGAAACGCCTCTCCTGATAAAACCATAGAGAAGGTAGAAATAAAGGGCACCGACGCCATTACCGGCCTTCCCCGGAGGCTTGAGATAGACTCTGTCGAGGTGCGGGAAGCCCTCAAGGACCCCATAGTCCAGATCATCGACGAAATAAAAGCCACCCTGGGCAAGACCCCGCCCGAACTTGCCGCGGACATTGTGGAGCGGGGCATTGTAATGACCGGAGGGGGGTCTCTGCTCAAGGGGCTGCCAAAACTGATTTCCAAGGAAACAGGGGTGCCGGTAATACTTGCCGAGCGGCCCCTTGAGTGCGTCGCCCTGGGCGCGGGTAAATACTTTGAAAACGCCAAGGGCTTTGACCATACCCACAGTATTTATGACAGCCTGAACGGGTAGGCCATGCGCATCAGGGAGAACCGAAAACGCGGGGGGCGTTTTGGCCGGGACGCCTATGTTTTTGCCGCTCTCGCCCTGGTTTCCTTTTCGATACTGCTGTTTTCCACCAGAAGTTTCATCGTCTCGGTCAGGGACGCCGGGCTTTCGGCTTTTTCCGGCATCAGGGGCGGTATATACGGCGTCTCTTCCTTTATGTCCCGGACCGTGCTGTCCATCCGGGAACTGGCCAGCCTGAGGCGCGAGTACAACGAGCTTGCCGGACGCATGACCAGGTACGAGCAGCTTGAACGGAGCGCCGCCGAGATACGGCAGGAAAACATGCGCCTGCGGGAGCAGCTTGGTTTTTCCACTGTACTGCGTTACCGCCATATTCCGGCCCAGCTCATAGGCAGGGACCCCGACAATCTTTTTTCGGCATTGGTAATCAACAAGGGAACCCGGGACCTTGTCAAGGTAAACATGCCGGTCATAGCCTTTCAGGACGGCGCACAGGCCCTGGTTGGCAAGGTCATCCAGGCAGGCCGTATGGAAAGCCTGGTGATGCCCCTCCATGACGGAAGTTCTTTTATTTCGGCCCGTTTCGCCGAATCCCGGTACGAAGGCATTGTGGAAGGGCAGGGTAATCCCAATCTTCCCCTGGTTATGCGCTTTATCAGGAAGCGGGCCATGGACGAGATCAGCGCCGGGGACATAGTCGTGTCCGCCGGACTTGGCGGCGTCTACCCCGCGGGCCTCACCATAGGCAGGGTAAGCCGCGTACTCTACCAGGAATATGAAACATCCATGGGAGTCGAACTGGAAAGCGCCATAGACTTTTCGCGGCTTGAATATGTCTTTGTTCTGGATGCCGAAGGCGGGGAGGATGGTTAAAAACGTTGTCTGGGCCTGCCTCATCATACTGGCCGCCGCAATACTGGAATCCACAATACTTCCCCGCATGGCTTTGTATCAGGCCCGGCCCGACCTTGCCCTGGTGATACTGGTTTTTGTTTCTTATGTAAACGGAACCATGACAGGCCAGCTTACCGGATTCTGCTCGGGCCTCCTGCTTGATTTTCTTTCCGCCGCCCCTCTGGGGCTCAATGCCTTTATACGCACCCTCATCGCCGCCGCCGCCGGATGCATAAAGGGGATGTTTTTCCTTGACGCGGTTTTTCTTCCTATGGTACTCTGCGCCGTGGCGACCCTGGCCAAGGCCCTCCTGGTTTTTGTACTCCATCTGCTTTTCGCCGGCGCTGTTCCCGCGTATTCTTTTACCGCGGCCCAGCTCTGGGTCGAACTGATCGAGAATACCCTTATCGCCCCCCTGATTTTCGGCCTCCTGCGGCAATTTAAGCCCCTGCTCATGGGAAAGGAAGACGCCTGATGTCAAGTTTCAACCCCCTGCCCGATGATAACCGTTCCGATTTCAGAATAAAGCTGCTCAGGACTTTTTTTATAGCCGCTTTTGCCATTTACGGAGTCAAGCTCTTCAGCATGCAGATTGTAAGCGGGGAAATCTACCGCCGCCAGGCCATGAACATAGCGCGGCGGACCACAATAATACCCGCCCAGCGGGGAGAAATCTACGACAGGAATTTCAACCAGCCCATGGTACTCAATACCGATTCCTTCGCGGTCAATATCATTCCCGCCGAGGTTCCCCGGGGCGAGATACAGAACGTGCTCAGGGAAACAGCCGCCCTGCTCAAACAGAGCGAGGACCAGATAGCCAGAAGGGTTCCGCCCCAGAATTATTCCCTGTACCAGAGCGTGGAACTGGCCGCCAATGTTCCCTTCACGACCGTAGCGGCCCTGGCCGAAAGGGTCGATATGCTTCCCGGTGTTTCCTGGCAGTCAAAGCCCATGCGGAATTATGTTGATTCTGGAAGCCTCTCCCACATTATTGGCTATGTCGGGGATATTACCCGGGACGAACTGACCATACTGTACAATATGGGCTATACCCAGGGGGACATTATAGGCAAGGCGGGCATAGAACGGCAGTACGACGAACTCCTGCGGGGCAGGGAGGGCAGGGAAATCCGCACGGTGGACGCCCAGGGGAGGGGCATAGCCGGAGACGCCAACATACGGGAACCGGCCACAATGGGGAGAAACCTGGTCCTTACCATAGACAGGAACATACAGCTTTTGGCCGAAAAAGCCCTGGGCAAACGCATGGGCGCCGTCGTGGTAACCAGGCCGGCCACCGGCGAAGTGCTTGCCATGGTTTCCTATCCCTGGTATGACCCCAATCTTTTTAACCGGAACAATGCCTCAGGCGAATACCAGGCACTGATCAATGATCCCAACAAACCGTTTCTTAACCGGGCCATACAGTCCAGTTATCCCCCGGCATCGGTATTCAAAATACCCATGAGCGCGGGCATACTCAACGAGGATGTCTTTTCCCCGGACAAGACCATCGAATGTCCGGGAGAGATACACTACGGCGACCGGGACTGGCGCTGCCATATCAGGCGGCCCGGTCACGGCTATCTCAACCTCCAGCAGGCCCTTGCCCAGTCCTGCGACATTTATTTTTGGGTGGCCGGAAGGGACTACCTGCGGGTGGAGCGCATCGTCGCCTATGCCAGGGAATTCGGTTTTGGCGAGAACAGCGGCATAGACCTTCCCGGGGAAATATCGGGCTTTATCCCCACCCCCCAGTGGAAAGACCGGCGCTTCCATGTAAAATGGCTTGACGGCGACACCATGAATATGTCCATAGGCCAGGGCTATACCCTGGTGACGCCCATACAGATGGCCGACATGATTTCGATGGTGATCAATGACGGCGTGGTGTATAAACCCCATCTCCTTAAAGAAGTGCGGGACCCCCTCAGCGGCGCCGTCATCAGGACAACCCAGAGGGAAGTCCTGAGGGAAAGCACCGGCATACAGGAAGATGTGTACAAAACCCTCAGGCGCAATATGCGCTCGGTCATCAGCGAGGGAACCGCCCAGTATCCCCTGAACATCAGGGCGGTGGAGATAGCCGGCAAGACAGGTACAAGCGAAGTCGGTCTCGCCGACCGCTGGCATTCCTGGTTTGCCGCCTACGCGCCCTATGAGACCAGCAATCCCGAAGAACGCGTTGTGGTGTCGGTTATCGTGGAAGCGACCAACCCGTGGGAATGGTGGGCCCCCTATGCCTCGGCCATTATTTTTCAGGGTATCTTCGCCAACCAGAGCTACGAAGAAGCGGTAGCGGCCCTGGGTTTCCAGTACATCATGCCCATACAGACAAGGCGGGAGTAGATGATCCGGCTGCGGAACATACTTGATATAGACCTGTCCCTCTTTTTGAGTTCCCTGCTCCTGGCCTGTTTCGGCATACTCTTTATTTATTCATCGGGGATTAGCTCCGCCCGGACCCTGGCTTCTACCGAGTACATACGCCAGATAGTGTGGGCTGTTTCCGGCATGCTTATAGCCCTGGTCATTTCCATGCTGGACTACAGGAGAATATATGATCTTTCCGCATACATATACCTTGCCATCCTTTTACTTCTGGTGTATACGGTATTTTTTGGCCGCATGGTAAGCGGGGCCAGGGCCTGGATAGGCATAGGGGGCTTTGGCATACAGCCGTCCGAGTTCGCCAAAATCGCCACAATACTGGCACTGGCGCGGTATCTTGATTCAACGCGGCACGAGCAGAACGAATTCAAACGCTTTGCGGTGTCCTCGGCCCTGGTCTTTATTCCCATGGGCATTATACTCCTCCAGCCCGACTTTGGTACGGCCCTGGTATTCATCCCCATACTGCTGACCATGACCTTTATAGCCGGACTTTCCCTGCGTTATGTGTTCTTTATGACGGCCTGTATCATCCTCTCGGGCCTGCTCATGGTACTGCCCCTCTGGCATATCCACATACTGCGGGGCGCCTTTCCTTCGCTGATGATACTGACAAATATACGGTTTATTCTCCTTGGCGGAATCTTTCTCGTAACGGTATTTGCCATAGCCCTGTACGGATTTTTACGCTTCAGGAAGCGGTATTTTTACTGGATAGTCTACACATCAGCCGTACTGCTCCTGTCGCTGGGGGCGTCTTTCGTTGGCGGCAAGATGCTCCAGGATTATCAGATCATGCGGCTCATTGTGTTTCTGGACCCCAACGTGGACCCCCGCGGATCGGGCTGGAACATCATACAGTCCATCACCGCCATAGGTTCGGGAGGGGTGCTTGGCAAAGGCTATCTCCAGGGAACCCAGAGCCATTACCGCTTCCTTCCCCAGCAGAGTACAGATTTTATCTTCTCCATTTTTTCTGAAGAATGGGGCCTTGTCGGGGGTCTTTTGGTTTTCGCCCTCTTTCTCATCATACTGCTGCGGCTTGTCAGGATTACCCGTACCACGTCCGACCCTTTCGGTTCCTATATCGCGTCGGGTTTTGCCGCCATGGTGGCCTTTCATTTTATTGTCAATGTGGGCATGACCATGGGCATCATGCCCATTACCGGTATCCCCCTTCTCTTTATGTCTTACGGAGGTTCGGCCCTGATCAGCGCCATGACCGGCATAGGCCTCTCGCTCAGTATCTACAGCCGAAGGTTTCAGCACTGACCTATGGCTCTTTGTTTTGTTGATATTCAAAATGAACTTGGCGGAAAACTCCTTGACGTGGAAAAGCCTTCCCGTTATACAGGCGGCGAATACGGCATATTGAGCAGCCGGAAAACCATGGAAGAAAGTACGCTCCGCATGGCCATTGCCTTTCCCGATCTGTACGAAATAGGCATGTCAAACCAGGCCCTGCGCATACTCTACAACGGCCTCAACCGCGTCGAGGGCATAGCCTGCGACAGGGTTTTTGCCCCGGCTCCTGATTTTGAAACGCTCCTCGAAGAAAACGCCATACCCCTTTACGGTCTTGACTCAGGGCTTGCCCTTGAACACCTTGACATACTCGGCGTAACCCTGGGTTACGAACTGGGCATTACCGGATTTTTAAGCGTTCTTAAAAGCGGACGTATCCCCCTCAGGGCATCGTCCCGCACGGAAAAAGATCCTCTGGTCATCATGGGCGGCCCCTGTGTCTCAAACCCCCTGCCCTATGTCCCCTTTGTGGACGCCTTCTGGATAGGGGAGGCCGAGGCGGGTTTTTTTGAACTCTGCGCCGCTCTCAGGGACGCGAAAAAATCAGGCAAAACGCGGGACGCCCTGCTCTGCCTGCTTGCCTCCCATCCATCGGTGTGGCGCAAGGGCAAGGCAAGCGCGGTGCGGGCCGTGGACTGGGACTTTGCCTCCCGCCCTGACGCGGTGTTTCCGGTGTCAAGCATGAAAACAGTCCAGCATCACGGCGCCGTGGAAATAATGCGGGGCTGTCCCAACGGCTGCCGTTTTTGCCACGCGGGAATCTGGTACAGGCCCATGCGGCAAAAGAGCCTAATCAAGGCCCAGGCCGATGCCGGCGCCTTTATACGTTCAGGCGGCTACCGGGAGATAAGCCTCTCCTCCCTCTCGTCAGGCGATTACCGGGGCATAGGGGAACTGGTGTCCCTGCTTAACCGGCGTTACGGAAAAGACCATATTTCCTTTCAGCTTCCTTCGTTAAGGGTATCGGGTTTTTCGCTTCCTATTTTGAAAGATGTTTCGGAGCTGCGCAGGAGCGGCCTTACCTTTGCCGTCGAGACCCCCCTGGACGCGTGGCAGCTTTCCGTCAATAAGGAAGTGAGCCTTGACAGCGTCAGCGCCATACTCAACGAGGCCAGGCAACAGGGATTTAAGGGGGCAAAATTCTACTTTATGATAGGACTGCCTCCGGCAGACCTTTCGGCAAAAGGCGCGGGCGAATGTGTATCAGATGAAGGCGTGTCCGAGGAGGAGGCCATTGTTGATTTTGTGCTGGAAGTTTTCCGCAGAACCGGCGTACATTTCAGCGTGAATGTGGGAACATTTATTCCCAAGCCCCATACGCCCTACCAGTGGTCGCCCCAGCTTGACGCTGACAGCGCGGCAAAAAAACTCGCCTACATACGCGACCGTCTCAAACCCCG
>JAIRXO010000306.1 GCA_031268255.1 Spirochaetaceae bacterium | reverse complement strand
ATCATAGTGGAAGTGTTACACCCGATCCCTTTCCGAACTCGGAAGTTAAGCCTTCTAACGTCAATGGTACTGCGTCTCGAAAACGCGGGAGAGTAGATAATCGCCAGGCTTCTTTTTTTGTTCCCAGAGGGGGGGTCTAATAACTTAAGACCCCCGTTACGATTTATCTCAGGCGGGATCTGATCTGGCTGATTTCCTGGGCGCTCAGGCCGACATTTTGGGTAAGATAGTTTTCAATAACCTGACTGAGGTTTCTGTCTGTTACCGCGCCGCCCTTATTCATTTCCTTTAGTATATCCACAATGATATTTGCTATGGCGGCATAACGGGCCTCGTTTGGCGTAACGCCGTAATAATTGGCGTAGCTTACCATGTAGTCGGCTTTAATATCAGAAAGTTTCGCACCCGCAAGGCCTTCAAGGAGGGCGCTGACTATGCCTGCCCTGTCCTTGCCTTCATTGCAGTGAATGAGGTAAGGTCCTTCGCTGGCGATTAAAAACTGAAGAGCCTTTTTTAGTTTTTCAGGAAAATCCGGGCTCTGAAAATCCACGCCCATGTTGAGGTTGACCACATTGCCGCTTCTGATGAGGGAGTCGTACCACGGAGACGAAGGTCCCCTCTGCGCGAGTTCCTCATCGCTGTCCGCGAGGTTAATAATGGTTTTGATTTCCGCCGCCTCAGCCAGGGCCACCGCATAGGGGGCGCGGGCGTCGCCGAGTATGGGATTGCAGCTCCGGTACAGCGTTCTTGCCCTTATGGACCCTGTTCTGATTTCGCGGAAATTGGCAAAGACTTCATCACTTGCGTAGTCAGAACGGCTTTCGGATTTTTCAAGATGGCGTATTTCAAATTCACTGAGATAGGCGCCTTTGACAGCCATCTTGAGAGTAACAGCACTTCCCAAAACAATACCGAGCCGTTCGCTTAAATTTCCGTAGCTGATGGCAAGTTCAATCTGTCCTGAGTCAGGATCAGTATGGGCAAGGAGATTCCCCCGGTCTACATCGCTGTAGGCGCTGACATAGGGAACTTCTTCCGCAATGCCTTCCGACTGGATGATAAGGACATCGCCCATTTCGTAGCCCGCATTTTCGATTGCCGCCGCGCTGATATCAGTGAGGACATTCCCATACTTGCTTACCGAAACCGCCTCTCCGCTAAAGTCAGGATATGAGACTTCGGGCGCTTTTGCGGACACACAGGCTGCGAGGACAAGAACCAGTACGCTGCCTAGAATTCGTTCTTTTATAAGAACCTTTTTCATCAAACTTCTCCTTCGGATTTGCTATCCGTAACCTCATGCCCTTTTGCGGACCTGAGGTGTTCTTAATTCACTATAACACATTTCCTGATAAAAGAAAATTGAAAATTGAAGCCGCGTTTACCGGAAGAATCTCTGGTCTGAAACGTAATGGCGCGCGGCGGAGAGGGCGTAGTCAAGCCGCCGCGGAATACCGAGGCCCTGGACAGAGGCGAGGCCGTAGGCCGCGTTAAAGGTGTCGCCTGAGCCGGTAGAGATGCGGGGCTTTTCGACTATCCGTACCGGGACGCGGAAACAGCCTTCGTCCGAGAGGCTCAACGCTTCTGTGCGGGTATGGATTACTACTTCGTTTACCGGAACGGCTTTGCGTATCACGGCGGCAAGGGCATCAGGGCCGGCTGCCGCGTCTTTTTCCGCCTGAAAACCAAGGGCCGCTCCCGCTTCCAGGGCCTCATTGTAATTAAGGCTTACAATGGTGCGGCGGAAGGCCGAAAATTCTCCCGTAAGGTTAAGGATATTTTTTATTTCGCCGCCGCTTTTCCTGCCCATGTCGCAAAAGTCGATAATGAGGAATTTGTTTTCTTCGGGCTTGAGGATATCCACACAGTACCGGTAGAAACTCCGCCAGAGGCTGTCCGCAAAAGTAAGTTCGCTCCAGTTTACCAAGGCGATGAGGTCCGCGCCCCGGATCATGCACTCCAGGGCGGCTCCGGTTTTTTCGACGATTTTTTCCCAGGGATCGCCGGCGCAGTCACATCCCTGGGCAAGAAAGATTTTGCCGTCATCAAATTCCAGGGCGCTTGCCTGTCCCGCGCCGGTCCAGGAATATTTTGTTCCCGGCAGGGACGCGAATACCGGATCCATGCTGCCTGTATGGTCTGAGAGCATGCCCACCGAAAAGCACTCCGCTCCCAAGGCCGAGGCGGCCCTGACAAAATTGGGCATATTGCCGCCCATGCGGCGCTGGAGAAGTTCCATTTCTATACTGGCGCCTTTGTTTGCCTGGCCCGCTATGTAGTTTCCGAATTCCGCGATTGTTTTGAAAGGGATTTTTTCCGGTCCTGATTTTTTAAGGGGCCTGTATATGCTGTCAATAAAACCGTCAAAACCGGCAAAAACCCTATAGGCCATACTAAAGTCCCGCGCCGGCTTCTCTGTCGCAGACCACGAAACAGTTGGGATGCCTCTGGAGTATGCTTGCCGGTACGCTTCTGTCAACCGGACCGTGAAAGGCCCTGGCCAGTATGTCCCTTTTTTTGATTCCGCTGGCTATGAGCAGTATCTTCCCGGCGGCCATGATTTGCCTGAGCCCCTGGGTGATGCCCCTGGTAAGATCGCGCGGGCTGTCAAAATATTTCCCCATGACTTTTTTTGTGGTTTTTGAAAGGGGAATGATGTGGGCGTCAAGATCAAAATCAACGCCGTCTTCGTTAAAGCCAAGATGGCCGTTCAGTCCTATGCCCAGAACGCTGAGGTCAAGGGGGCCGTAACATCTTATATACCGGTCAAGGTCTTTCCGTTCTTCTTCTATATCTTCCGCCGCGCCGTTGATGATATGAACATCGAGAAAGGGACGGGCCAGATTGTCTATCAGGCTGGTTTTGTTGAAATAGCCGCAGGAACCCTTGTCGTTCTGGCCGAGGCCGACCCATTCGTCAAGGGAAACATAGCGGGTCCTTGAAATATCAACGCCGCCGCTGTTGACCATACGGACAAAGTGGGCGACCATGCCTACAGGGCTGTCTCCGCCGGGAAAGCTGATAAGGCTCTCGCGGTCAGGCGGTATGGCCTTCACGGCAAGCTCGCAGGCTTTCCGGGACATTTCTTCATAGGTATCGCATAACACCGGCGTCATGGCGTGCTCCTGTAAGGATGTTCTTTCAAAATGGCAATTTTACAATCACCTCTCTGTCTTGAGTTTTTTTTCTTTTTCAAAACGGGAAACAGCCAGCCCGATGAGCCTGTCTATGAGTTCCGTATAGGAGAGACCCGATGCTTCCCAGAGTTTGGGGTACATGCTGATTTTGGTAAAACCCGGCATGGTATTGATTTCGTTTACGAGGATCGAACCGTCAGGCTTCATAAAAAAATCGACCCTCCCGAGTCCCTCGCAGGCAAGAACCTGAAAGGTTTTTACCGCAAGGTTCTGTATTTCTTTTATTTTATCCGCGGGAATTTTCGCCGGTATATCGAGGGCCGCCCCGTTTTCATCGAGGTATTTGGCGTCATAGGAATAAAATTCTCCGGCGGCCCTGACTTCGCCGGGCAGCGACGCCAGGGGAGTTTCGTTTCCCAGGACCGAACACTCTATCTCCCTTCCGGGGATAAATTCCTCAAGGAGTATCTTGAGGTCGTATTCAAAGGCTTCTTTAAGTGAAGCGAGGTACTCGCCCCTGTTGTGAACCTTGCTTACCCCTACCGAAGAACCCATATTGGCGGGCTTTACAAAAAAGGGGAGGCCGATTTCGGACGAGACCTTGTCAAAATCGGGAAAGGCCTCGTGGGCCCTTGCTACAATGAATTTGCCAATCGGGAGGCCGCCGTCCCGAAGGAGGCGCTTCATTACATCCTTGTCCATGCCCACAGCCGAGCCGAGTACGCCCGCGCCGACAAAGGGAAGGCCGGCCAGCTTTAAGAGACCCTGGGCCGTTCCGTCCTCACCAAAGGG
>JAIRXO010000273.1 GCA_031268255.1 Spirochaetaceae bacterium | reverse complement strand
AAGGGCGGGGCCTAACCTGGTCATCTATTTTACGGAGGACAGCAATACCAGGCGTATTGCCAGGGCCATTGCCAAAAAAACCGGCGGCGAGCTTTTCGATATAGGCGGCAAAAAACCCCTGGGCGACCTGCTCGGCTACGACACCTTTTTTGTCGGGGCATCCCTTACAGATGGCCGTATCGCCGCGCCCTTGGCGGATTTCCTGGCCCGGACCGATTTTATGGACGGCAGGGTCATCCCCTTCTGGACCAGCCGGGACGATGCGGCCCCGGTTCAGGCAGCCTCAACCCAGGCGGAAGATTTGAACGGGGAGTTTGAGCGTATCATCCGGGGAGAACGCTTCCTTCCGGGCGGCGGCTTTACGCTTGCCCGGCGGACAGGGGCAAAGGACATCGAAGCAATGGCCGGAACCTGGGCGGAGGCCGTGCTTGCCGAACTGGCTCTGCGCCGGGCCGCCGGGGGAGACTATGCGGAAGATATGGTAAAGCTGTTCGCGGCAGCCTACGGCGGACGCCTTGGACACGCGGCCTTTCGGGACGGAGACTGGACAGTGGAAATGGACGGGGTCCTCTGGTACTATGCCCAGGGCAGATTCCTGCCCCGTGAGGATGTGGACAGGAGCGGGGATTTCCGCCCCCAGTTCCTGTACCGGTATTCCCCGGAGCCTCCCGGCAGCCCGGACGAGACGAGCCCCTGGCAGGACACGGCCAACCGTATTATTTCTCGGCGGGAATCCCTCGCTTCCTACAGAATGTACCGCCCCTTCGGGAATTCCGGCGCGGTCCGCTCTCCGTTCTTTGAAGCCCTCTGGCAGGCCCGCAGCAGGGAAGAAGCCTACTCGCGCCAGGAATGGGTGCGCTTTTTGGGACGGCAGGTACACATACACAAAGACATCGCCTTGCCCCTGGGCAGAGTAGAAGAGCGTATTCAGGAATTGCGGAAAAGCGACCCGGAAATACAAACCTGGCTCAACAGCCTTGAGAGCATTACCGGCTGGAACTGGCGGAATGTAGCAGGCGGCGCAAACCGCAGCTTCCACTCCTACGGGATAGCGGTGGACCTCTTGATGAAAACTCAAGCAGGCATGGAAACCTACTGGCAATGGACCGCCGCAAAAGGGATAGACTGGCGCGATGTTCCCCCCGACAGACGCCAGAACCCGCCCGCCGCGGTGATCCGGGCCTTCGAGAACCAGGGCTTTATCTGGGGCGGCAGATGGTCCCGCTATGACACCATGCACTTCGAGTACCACCCGGAACTCCTGATCCTGGGAACCGGCAGAAGGAACAATACACCGCGGACAACCTGAATAACACGCTATTTTGAAGGGGGGCGCATTTCCCCACCGCCGTCTGTTATGCGCCACACTTATCGTCGCGCCCCGCCTACGGGCGAGCCAGGGTCTCGCCCTACCCCCAAAAGGGGCTTTACATCGCGTTAATAAGCCTTTCCGTAAGTTCAAATTGAACAATGAAGGGGTCAAGCTCGGCCCTCACCCGCTTGAGGAAGGAAAGGGTCATCTCGTCGTCTTTAGCGCAGCGGGGGCGTTTTCCGCCCGCGCCGGCACATTCGGGGAAATGGGTCCACAGATAATCACAGGCGTCAAGGAGGCGTCCGAATTCTTCCTTTCCGGTCCGGCCCTCTCCGGTGAGAACGGCCCTGATGGTACGGAGCATGGAAAGTTCCTGTTCAATAAATTTAATGATCCTGTCTTTTTTTGTTTTTCCGCCGGAAAGCGCGCCGCCTGGATATTCCGCGCCGCTGCCCGCCCGGATGTCTGCACGGATGTCCGCCGCGCCTGAAAGCAGTGTCCGCGCTTCTTCAAAATTTAATACGGGTAGACCTAAGGGAAGTCCCGATGAGAGCAGGTCTCCCATTCTCTTTTCCCCGCCAAATTCTTCCTCAAAAAGGTCCCGGTAGTTTTTCAGGTTTATAGTGCTTAATACCCTCTTCTTCTCTTTGGAAAGGGCCGTAAAGGTTCCCCGCCGGATGGCGGCGCCGGCATTGATAAAGCCTGAGAGGCGGTTCTGGCGGCACAGCCAGGCAATGCCCGGTGGCGCCGCCTTCGCGTGGAAGCCGTCAAGCTCAAAGGAAAAATCAAGGCCCCCGGTGAGTACCGGCCCGGTGGAAATTTTAAGAGCCAGGGCGGCGGCGCTTAAACCAACCGAGCCCAGGGGGGGGAGTCCGGGCGGAAGCAGGGCATATTCCCGCAGGCGCTCAAAGAAGGCAAGGGGCGCCCAGGGCGTGCTGAAAAAAAAGCGCGGCCCCAGAAGGCTGCCTGAGCCGGGGAGGGCCGAGAGGTCCAGGGCAAGGGGGATATTCCTGCCCCTGCTTCCTATAAAGTCACCGATGTTCCAGTGCTGGGCTTCAAGGGCGACAACCAGATCGGGAACTATGGAGAACGAGTTAAGCGCGGAGAGGGCCGTATCAACGCAGATAATTTTAAAGCGCCGTTCAGGTACGCAGAGGTCTTTAAGTTCTTCCAGGGTACGGTCAAGGGAAGGTCCCGCGCCGAGGACCAGTGCGGGTCCGGAGCCGAAATCAAGATCGTCTATGGTCCCGCTTTCGGGAAGAAGGGCGAGATTACGCACCGCGTTTCGCGCGTAGAGCCTGCCGAGGCGTATCAGCGTAGCGGCGTTGCCCCAGTCAACGGCGATGGTCCTTCTGAGGGCCCCGGCGAGGGTCTCATACGTTTCGGTGTCAAGCTGCCATCCCCCGCCAAGGCGGAGGAGTTCTACCCTGCGGAAAGAACGCTCTCCCCACTGGGAACGCACATAGGCGCAGAGCGTTTCGGAATCCCTTGCGCGTACAAACCTCATGGCAGGATGGGCAAGAACAGCCCTGTCCATCTCGGCCAGTGAAAAGGCCATAAGATTTTCATCGGTCTCAACGCATAACAGTGCCGAGTCATCACTCATGGTTTGCAGTATG
Source organism: Spirochaetaceae bacterium (assembly GCA_031268255.1). Lineage (GTDB taxonomy): Bacteria > Spirochaetota > Spirochaetia > Treponematales > Breznakiellaceae > JAIRTD01. Next base: position 2,787 of record JAIRXO010000273.1, on the reverse strand, counting down.
GTAGAGAGTCCGTAGCCCAAAAGGGGGGAAGGGCAGACATAGAGGGTACGGCCTGTCTTATGGGCCTTTAAGACAATACGATCGGCCTGGGCTATGGGATCGAGGACAGAAAGAAGGGTTTTACCCCGGTACGCTACCGAAAAACCCCGCCGGGCTTCGACCCGCCGGGGTATTTCATCCTGCATTACTGAGCGGGCCAGACCCACCGGTTGAACGATTCGGTAAACCGATCCCTGAACCGGGAACTGGTAAGTATCTGCAGGCGCATATCCTGCTGCATAAAATTCTGGCTCTGGTACGGATACATATATTCTATATTTTCCAGAGAACTTTCTTCGGCCATGGTTTCTGATTCAGGATAAAGAACAACGACATTAAAGCCCAGGACTATGGGGGCCGAAGGCGTATTCACCGGGGTTGAGAACGCTTCGGTCCAGAACTGCTCATTGGCCTCGGCAAGTTCGGAAATAGCGGACGAGGGAAGCAGGGCCGCCGCCCCGAAGATATTATTCTGTCCGCCGGAAAGACTGTACTGGCCGTAATTCAGGGGCAGGGGGCCTATGGCCGTGGCGCTTAGGCCCCTGTTCTGCACGGCGCTTTCAAAGTCCCCCGAATCTCTTACCTGGCCGGCGAAATTTTCGGCCTCGAGGCGGCACCAGTTCTCTACCCTGCCGCGCTGGGAGCCCATAAGATAAGTCTTTATTTTTGAATTCAGGGAAGCGTCCGAAGCGTCTATGGGACGGGACGCCTCATCGCAGCGGTATATAGCCCAGCCTGAAGACGCTGTTACCACGTCACTGTACGCGCCCCTGGCAAGGGAGAGAACCTTCTCCCGGGAATCCCCGTCGGCGATTTCGGTAAAGAGTTCGTAGGCCATGCGCTGGCCCATGTTCCCTCCCTGCCCGGCAAAACTGTCCTGGGAATGGGCGCTAACCGCGTCCTCAAAACTGAGCGAGCCGTCTTTTATTGAAGCAAGTATCTGCTGTGCCTCCCGTTCACTTGAATTTATCGTGATGCGGGAAAGCTGGATAACCCGGAAGAGGCCGGGATTTTCCGCGGCGAAGGCGCTGACCTCGGAATCAGGATAATCGTAGAGGGAGAAAGAAACCATCTTAAAAGTCCTCTGCCTCTCCGCCATGGATTTAATAAAATCTATTTCGCCCTGGGGAGGTTTAAGCCCCATAAGGTCGAACGCGAAATGCTCGGCCGTCATGCTGTCGCCGGTTCGTGTCCTGAGATTCATTCGGTCGCTGCCCCTGAGCTGGCGGTAACGGGTGATGGAAAAAATGCCGTTCTCCTGGAAATCGGGAAGCTGGGTTATCCTCTTGTCCACAAGATCTCTTTGGGGGGTATAGCCTGAATCCTTTGCCTGTTTGAGAGTGGCGGTATTTATAACCGTTTCTTCATAGGCAGTACGCCACATCTGTAAAGCGGTAGTGCGGTTATTTATCTCGCCGCCTGTCATCTGCCGGTAATACTCCATGATGTATTGAAGCTGCTGGTCAAAATAATTATTCGGGACATACTTTACCGGAATACCGTCGTAAGAACCAAAAACAAGTTCGCTGGGACCGCTCTGTCCGGGAACAACGGCGGGAAGAAAGACAAAGGCAACGATTACAAGAACCAGAATGGCTATGGTTCCGATAAAAATCAGCGGCCTGTCCTTAAAACGGCGCGCAAATTCCGCCAATACCGATTCATCTTCCTGAATATGCGTTTTCTTACCCTTAACAGCCATAGTACCTGCCTCTCTGCGTTGATATTTGAGAGCTTCAAGATACCACAGGGGAAAAGAGGAGTCAATGCGTCACCCTGTAGCGGTGATTTACCCCCTATACCAGAAGTAATTCACGGTTATTATACAGTGAAAAGGCGCCCCGCAAAAGCCGGGCGGGGTGGCAGGGGGGAAAACGCCCTCCGTGAGGAGGGTCTTTTACCCCCTGACAGGACCCCAGAGAGATTTTACCGCGCCTTTTCGTTTTTGGAACAAGTAACCGTGAATTACTACTGACGCAGTGATTGACACGATTTTTCTTGTACGCTATGATACTTAGACCTTTGGGGGCGTAGCGAAGTTGGTTTATCGCGCTGGCCTGTCAAGCCGGAGATCGCGGGTTCAAGCCCCGTCGCTCCCGTCACAAAAACCGCCTACGGCGGTTTTTGTGTTGAAGTTTCCTCTGGAAACTTCATGAGATAAAGACTTCAGGGGGCTTGAAACGAAGCGCCCGCTGAGTGCATACGAAGAAAAGCGGACAGGAAGTCCGCGGCAGGGCGCGGAGACGGCCCGGAGTGAACAAACAGGAAGTTTGTGAACGGAGGGCAAGCCCCGTCGCTCCCGTCACAAAAACCGCCATGGAAGGCCGTCCATATGGGCGGTTTTTTCAATTTCGGGCAGTAGCGCAGTGGGTAGCGCGCCAGGTTCGGGACTTGGAGGTCGCGGGTTCGACTCCCGCCTGCCCGACGAAATCAACAGAAGGTAAAAATCTCTCCTCTCCACCGGCAGTGGAGTCGAAGCGGAGCGCTTGGGGTTTGAGCCAGCGCGAAGGCGCTGACAGAGGGGTGCGGCGCAGGGATGCGCCGCGAAGCGCGGAGCCGGGCTGGAAGGAGCTTACAGGAGGTAAGCGACTGGAAGCCGACTCCCGCCTGCCCGACAAAATCAGCAGAGTGCAACAAAATCTCTCCTCTCCACCGGCAGTGGAGTCGAAGCGGAGCGCTTGGGCTTTGGGCCAGCGCGAAGGCGCTGACAGGGGGTTGCGGCGCAGGGACGCGCCGCGAAGCGCGGAG
>JAIRXO010000269.1 GCA_031268255.1 Spirochaetaceae bacterium | reverse complement strand
ATAATCGCGATGACAAACACAATAATAAGACCAGCACCAGACATAGATACCTCCAAATCACAAATTTACTAATAATTCCACGCCTATCCGTTATTGTCAATGCGGCGTACCGTAAAGCTCATCCTCTGTATGGGCGAGGGACCGTATTTGATGATCCTTGCCCGGTGTTCTTTGGTGGGATAGCCCTTGTGCAGGTCATAGCCGTATTCGGGGTAAAGCCAGGCATAGCGTTCCATCATGCGGTCCCTGGCCGTTTTTGCCAGTATGGAGGCTGCCATAACCTCAGGGTATTTCGCGTCGGCCTTGATTACCGCCCTGGCAGGTATGGGAAGTTCGGGGACATATATGCCGTCAACAAGGGCCTCAAGAGCGCCGCCGGGAAAGTTCCCCATGCGCCCTGTCATATCAAAAAAGGCCCGCCTCATCGCCAAAAGGCTTGCCTTTAGTATATTGATCTCGTCTATCTCCGCCGCCGAGGCCCAGCCTATGCCCCAGGCGGGGGCTTTCCGGTAGATCAGAACCATGGCGGCCTCTCTTTTTTTCGCACTGAGCTTCTTTGAGTCATTGAGAATTTCTACAGGAAAATCCGGCCCCAGAATCACCGAGGCGGCGCAGACAGGACCGGCCAGGGGGCCTCTTCCCGCCTCATCTATGCCGGCAAGCACAGCTTATATCTCTGGAGCGGCAATGACATTGTCCCTGCCCTGGGGGGCAAAGATACGGTTAAAGGCCCGGAGGCTGTCCAGGGGATATTCCCTCCCCATGATATAGCGAAAGGCGGTAAAACTGTTGCCCCCTATAAAACCCGGCAGGGGAAGGCGCGCCGGACGAAGCGGTTCCGCCACCAGCGAAAAAATTTCGGAATTCCGCCCGTTCCCCGTATAGATGAAAGAGCAGCCCGATACGGAAGGGAAAAATCCCCGCAACTCAAGGGCCCTGGCCACAAAGGAGCTTTCAACAGTAAAGACGCTGTCCAAAAAAAGAAAGGGATCATCAGAGGCGGCCTCATTTTCCAGCGATACCAGCACCGCGTCCCGCGCTCTGGCCCGGAACGCCGAGTTGCGTATAATGAAGGAACTGTTTTTACTCTCAAGGATAGAAGCGAAATCCCCGGCTTCAACAAAAAAAGCCGCCTCCTGAAACTCCGCCCGGACGCCCGAAAGGGAAAGCACGGTCCCTGTCTTAACGCACGCGGCGGAAAAAGAACTGTCCTTTATGCCGAGAGAGCCTCCGGTCATCTCAAGCATGAGGCCGTAATTTCCCTCAAGTTCAAAGCTGCTCCCCTCAATGCTTATGCGGCTGTTTTCGGATTGCACAAGGGCTTCCCTTCTTGACGCGGCGCTGAAAGAGGAAACAGAACTCCCCTCAACAACAAGGGCCCCTTCATCAAGCAGGGCAAACATACCGTCATGGACAAGAGACACTCCCCTGAGGCAGAGTTCCCCTCCTGTTTCGATACGGAAAACCGGGCCGGAAACACTCCGCCGCTCCAGACGCAGACCCTCAAGGGTCAACGCGCCGCCGCGCACCCGTATGGACGCATCCTGTTCAAAAACCAGGGTAAGGGGCTCGGCGCTTTTTTCCCAGGAAGGGCCGTAGGACCCGCGCAGGCAAAGACCGCCGCCCAGGGCCGCTTCGCCCCGCAGACGCATATCGCCTGAAAGATAGATAACATTGGAACCAAGTCTTTCCGCCAGGGCCAGGCCGGCGTCAAGGGTGGAGAGGGGACGCTGCCTGCTGCCGTCTCCGTCCCTGGTTCCCGAAACAGCCGAAACATAGACCGTGCTGGGGTCAAGGGTAAAATTCGTCTGGCCCAGGGACCGCCTGTTTCCTTCCGCATCCTCGATATATGCTTCTACCCTGACATGGGTAATCTCGTCCCGTTCCCCGCCAAGCTCAAGGACCGCGCCGCCTATAAGCATGGCCCTTTTTCCTGAAACGGTCTCGGTACGGATCAGCATGAAAGGAAGGTTTCCCCCGTCATCATCTCCCGGTGCTATTCTCAGAACCACGGGGCCCCGTATCCAGGAACCCTCAGCCGGCGCGGTAAAAAGCGGGAGAGCCGCGGAAACTCCGGCGGCCGCGGATTCCAGAGGAAGCGCGGAAACTCCGGCAGTTGCGGGTTCCGGGACAGCCGCGGGTTCCGGGGCGGGCGGCGTATCGCCGGGCAAGGCCGGGCCCAGGAACGCGCACAGCAGGAAGGGAAGCAGGGAAAACGCCGGACAAAAGTCCCGCCTTACCCATAACAGCCTCATGAGGGCAGGTCCAGGATCGAACGCAGTTCCGGGTAGTCCCGGTAATAATACCTTTCCAGTTCTTCCCCCGAAAGGCCCACAAGCTCGTGGCTCATATAGTGAATCCAGTTGTCCTCGTCCCTGACCGAAAGTTCATGCTTTCTGCACCAGTAATCAGGCTGTACGGGGAGCTGTTCTTCCTTGTCAAAAAAATACTTGTAATCGTGGACCGCCACCTTGAGGTCCCGGCGTGGTATGCCCTTTTCGAGAATAATAGCCGCGAGATGATTGATGGTTCTTCCCGAATCAAAAATATCATCCACCAGGAGCACCTTGTCCCCTACCCGCAGATGTTCAGGCGGATAGGTCCAGCCTTCCACCATGATACGCTCCGACTGGCGCACATCGGTGTAGGAACGGGCAACCACCGCCGCGTAGTAAACCGGCCTGCCCTGACGGCGGAGCACTTTGAAATATTCACTTATAATATTGCCCAGATAGGCGCCGCCCCTCAGGGACACATAAACCACATCGGGAATAAAACCCTCATGGTAAATCGTATGGGCCAGGCGAAGGGCGTTATTCCGCACTGTATCGTAGGGTAGAAATTCCTTTTTCATGGAACCATTCTAAACTACGAACAGCGCGGAACGCAACTAGCGCCTGAAACGCATGGTCTCGACCGTACTGTCCTCCCGGACAACCTCAAACCAGAGTTCTGTCCTGGTTTTTTCCCTGAGGCAGCGGTAAAAGTCGTCAAGATTATTGACAGCCTCCCCGTTGAGGCCGGTAACGCGGTCTCCCCGCTGGAGGCCCACAATGGCCGCGGGACTCCTGGCTATGACATCGGCCACAAGAACGCCCCTGGCCCCTGCGTCCAGCTTGAGCGTGGACCTGAGACTATCCGAAAGGGGCACGGCGTACACACCCGGCCAGAGCTTGTTGTTCTCGGCGGCCACCTCCTCGGTGCGTTCTTCGATGCGGACCTGCAGTTCCTGGGTCCTGCCGCCCCGTATCAGGGTAAAGGCAGTCCTCTCGCCGGGCTTGAGATCGCCCACCGCCAGGGTAAGGGCGTTCATGCCCCGCATCTCCCTGCCGTCAAGGTGGGTGATAAAGTCGCCGGGCTGTATACCGCCCCGTTCCGCCGGGGAACCAAGGAAAACCTGGGAAACCAGGGCGCCCCGCTTGCCGTCAAGATTAAGGGCGCTAAAAATTTCCCGCGAAGGGTCCATGAGGGAAACACCGAGCCAGCCGTAGCGGGTGGTCCCGGAACTTATAAATTCATCTATGGAACGCTTGGCGTTGTTTATCGGTATGGCAAAACCCAGCCCCACGGAACCGCCGTTGGAACTGCCGCTGGCTATCCAGGTATTGATGCCTATGACCTCGCCCCGTATATTTACCAGGGCGCCGCCAGAGTTCCCCCGGTTGATGGACGCGTCAGTCTGAATAAAGTCGTTGATGTTGTTGGCAGGCCCTCCGGTACGCCCGACCGCGCTGACTATACCCATGGTCATGGATGACATGAAACCCAGAGGATTACCCAGGGCTATGGCCCAGTCGCCCACCCGCACCGCGTCGGAATCCCCCAGAACAGCCAGAGGATAATCATTCTGGGATTTGAAAGAAACCATGGCAAGGTCCCGCCGGGTATCACCGCCCACAAGTGAGGCGGAAACTTCCTGACCGTCGGAAAGGGCCACCGAAATCTCCGTAGCGTCGCCGACCACATGCTGGTTGGTCAATACATAGTAGGTATCCCTGTCCCGGCGTACAATAATGCCCGAACCAAGACCCTCAGAGCGGAATTCCCGCTCCTCACCGTTATTTTCGGGAGTCCCAAAGAAAAACTCCCAGGGTATGCCGTTAAAGCGGGGCGCCTGCTGACGCCTGACCGAAACGGTCTTTAATTCCACCACCGAAGGCTGGACCTTCTCCGAAATACCCCGCATGGCGGTCTGAAGGCTTTCCGCCACCGCCAGAGCCTCCTGGGGAATGACCACCTGGGTTTCCTCGGCCTTGGCCGTCTTTGACCGGGGCGTGGAACAGGAAAACGACAAAAAAGCCAGGGAAAATCCAAAGATTACCCCCAAAAGGACGAGATTGAACACAAGAAAATTTTTCGACGATAAACGCTTCATGAGTTTCATACGGTACTCCATAGTATAAGCATACTACAATAATAATAAAAAATCACCGGAAAAGTTACACTATAAGGGGGGCGCATTTCCCCACCGCCGTCCGCCCTTGCCGCATAGGTTTCGCGCCCCCCGCCCAATGGAAGCATGCGAGCCAGCGAGCATGTCGTCCCACTATAAGCGGCACGGCGTAGGCCCGATAAAATCCCCGATATGCCGCCGGGTCTCGAAGGGCCGCCTACGCCGGAGCCTTGCGGGGCAAGTCTCCGGCTACCCCCCAGGTGCTAAACTTGACCTTTACGCCAACTTTCCAAAAGGCGAAAAATTGGGTATAATGATGTATGGAGCGGAAGGTTGAGTTTGTTTCATCGGCTTTCAAGCATGATGTAAACGAAGAACATTATGAAAGACATGTCCGATGAAGAATATGACGCCCTGGACGAGCGTTTGACAAAAACAATACCGAAGATTAATTTTTCGCGTCCCGGCGTTTTTGCCCAACAGCGTTATTTGCTGGATTGCCTGGATACGGTAAC
>JAIRXO010000195.1 GCA_031268255.1 Spirochaetaceae bacterium | reverse complement strand
CCTTGTATAAAGACGCCTCTTTGATCATAATGGAGCCATACAGACATCAAGGAGCGTTCCATGAAGAAGAAAGTGGTCCTGGCTTATTCAGGCGGCCTGGATACAACAGTGATTATTCCCTGGCTTAAAGAAAATCACGATTGCGATATTACGGCGGTCTGTGTGGATGTGGGGCAGGAAGCCGACTGGAAAACCATCAAGCAGCGGGCTCTGGATACCGGCGCTTCTGAGTGCGTCGTTGTTGATGTGCGGAAGGAATATGTCGAAGAATATGTCTGGCCCGCCCTCAAAGCCAATGCCCTGTATGAGGACAAGTACCTTTTGGGAACTTCGACCGCCAGGCCCCTGATTGCCAAGGTGCTTGTCAAAGAGGCCCGAAGGGTCAAAGCCCAGGCGGTCGTTCACGGCGCTACAGGCAAGGGCAACGACCAGGTCCGTTTTGACCTGGGTGTCATGGCTCTGGCCCCGGATCTCGAAATCATCGCCCCCTGGCGGACCTGGAGGCTCAAGAGCCGCGAGGACGAGATACGGTATCTCAAACGGCGGAACATTCCTGTTCCCATGAAAAAAAAGGATTCCTACAGCAGGGACGACAATCTCTGGCATATTTCCCACGAGGGGCTTGAACTTGAGGACCCTGCCAACGAGCCCCTTCTTGCCCACATGCTCAAAATGACGGTCCCGCCCGAAAAAGCGCCCAACAAGGGGGAGTATGTCGAGATTGAATTTGAAAAAGGCATCCCCATATCGGTAAACGGCAAAAAACTTGACGGCGTAAGCCTCATCAAGACCCTCAATGTCCTGGGCGGCGCTCACGGTGTCGGTCTGGCGGACCTGGTCGAAAACCGCGTTGTGGGGATGAAGAGCCGGGGCGTGTACGAAACTCCCGGAGGAAGCATACTGTATTACGCCCATCAGGAACTTGAACACCTCTGCCTTGACCGGGAGACCTATGCCTTCAAGCAGCTTGCGGGCCAGAAGATGGCCGAGCTGATTTACGGCGGCCTCTGGTTTACCCCCCTCAGGGAAGCCCTTGCGGCCTTTGTCAATGTAACCCAGGAGACGGTCAGCGGAACAGTGCGGCTCAAACTCTACAAGGGTTCCATACGTTCCGCGGGCGTTACTTCTCCCTATTCACTGTATAATGCCAGCATAGCGAGCTTTACCACCGGCGAACTGTATAACCACGCCGACGCGAAGGGCTTTATCAGGCTGTACGGACTGCCTGTACTGGTCAGGGCCCTGATGAAGCAGAGCTCGGCGAAGCCGGCAAAGCCGGCCAAGGCCGGAAAAGCGGCCAGGGCCTCAGGCGCGCCGGCCAGGGCCGCAAAATAATGGCGCGGAGTACGGATCAGGCAGCGGGGAGGGAAAACCCGCCCGAAACCCAGGTGCTGTGGAACAGCCGCTTGCGGGAAAAGCCGGGCCCCGCGGCCTTTGCCTTTCAGGCTTCAATAAAGGTTGACAAGGTTCTTGCCCAGGACGACATACGGGGGAGCCGTGCCCACGCGGCGATGCTGGCGGCCCAGGGCATCATAGAACAGGAAACCGCGGCAATACTTGACGCGGAGCTTGAACGCATGGCGGGGGAGCTTGAATCAGGTTCCCTTGTGGTTGACGAAAGCGCCGAGGATATTCATTCTTTTATAGAAGGAATACTCACGTCCCGCCTGGGAGATACGGGCAGGGTGATCCATGCGGGGAGGAGCCGGAACGATCAGGTCGCCCTTGACCTGCGGCTCTACCTTAAACGGGAACTGCCCCGCCTCTGCGCCGAACTTGCCGGGGCCATAGAGACCCTGCTCGACATTGCCGAAAAGCATACCGGCAGCATCATGCCCGGTTACACCCATCTCCAGAGAGCCCAGCCCCTTACCCTGGGCCACCACCTCTGCGCCTGGGCCTGCGGCCTTGAGCGGGACCTTGGCCGCTTTGAGGACGCCCTGAAACGGCTTGACCAATGCCCCCTTGGGTCGGGAGCCCTGGCAGGATCATCACTGCCCCTTGACCGAAAGGCCCTTGCCGCGGCACTGGGTTTTCCTGAGCCTACGCTTAACGCGATGGATTCGGTTGCCGACCGCGACTTTGCCCTGGAACTTGCCTCCGCCGCGGCCATAACCATGACCCACCTTTCCCGCTTCTGTGAGGACCTGGTTCTCTGGGCCAGCGAGGAATTCAAATTCATCAATCTGGGCGAGGCGTGGAGTACAGGATCGTCCATCATGCCCCAGAAAAAAAATCCTGATTTCGCGGAGCTTATCAGGGGCAAGGCCGGAAGAACCAGCGGCAATCTTATGACCCTCCTGGTCCTGCTCAAGGGCCTTCCCTATGCCTATGACAAGGACCTTCAGGAGGACAAGGAAGCCCTTTTTGACAGCCTCGCCACAAGCTCCCAATGCCTCGCTATGTTCCGGGGCATGATGGCCGGGGCGGAATTCAACATTGAACGGATGCAGGCGGCTCTGGAAGGCGGCTTTCTTGAAGCCACCGACGCTGCGGAATACCTGGTGCGCAAGGGTCTCCCTTTCCGCAGGGCTCATGAGGCGGCGGCCCTCATTGTCAGGGATTGTATTGAAGCCGGGCAGCGGGGCATAGCCGGGCGCGGCCTCGCGGAACTGAAAAACCGCTCCCCCCTTTTTGAGGCCGATATTTACGAGGCCATAAAACCCGCCTCCTGTGTGGCCGCGCGGAATCTTCCGGGCGGACCGGCCCCCCAGGAGGTAAAGCGGCAGATAGCTGTACTCAGGGGAAAACTCTCCCGGCGTTGAAGGGGGGCGCATTTCCCCACCGCCGCCTGAGCAAAGGATTTTTGTTACGCGCCCCCCTGCGCCTGAGCCTTGCTCCGCAAGTCTCAGGCTACCCCCCAGGTGAAGCTAAAAAAGAAGAAATTTACCGCCAAGCGCACTAAGGCCACAAAGGGGAAGCATGGGACTTTTTATAATACAACCGTTAAAATAGCGTTGACTTTAGGGGAAGTATACCGCTTATAATAAGAGCCGTGATGTTTGCGTCCTTGGTAAACTATGTACGTTTTTTCCCTGCCGCCGCCCTGGCCGGCCTCCTCCTCGCGGGGCTCAATGTGCCCATATCCGAGGACCTTGTCATCATCACCGGCGCACTGGTTTCCAGGGGTGCGCCCGGACTTCTTGTTCCCAGCCTCCTGGCGATTTACGCGGGGGTGGTGATAAGCGATTTTATCTCCTTTTTTATCGGAACCCTTATACGGAAAGGGGTGGTAAAGGCCAAATTCGCCACGGCCCTGCTTTCGCCCAAAAAACTTGACAAGGTACGGCGCCTTCTGGACAAAAACGGCTTTTTGACCTTTATCGTGTGCCGTTTTATTCCCCTGGGTGTGCGGAACACCCTCTTTATGGCATCAGGATTTCTCGCCCTGCCGGTACGGCGCTTTGCCGTTTATGACATTATCGCCGCGGCCATCAGCGTGAACACCCTGTTTTTTCTGGTTTACTGTTTTGGAGAAGATGTGGAAAACCCCTTCCGTATCGCCGGGCTGCTGCTGTTTGCCCTGCTTTGCATCGCCGCCCTGGCCTTTGCCATCCGCTTTATCGTAAAGCGCGGCATAAAAATTCCCCTTACCCGTTACGGGTTTCCCCAGGTGGTCATTTTTCCTGTCCTTGCCGCTTCCTGCATGGCCGTCCTGTTTTGCATATTCTACCCCGCGCCCTGGCTCATTCCCCTGGAAGGGCTCCTCTTTCTTGTCCTTGTCTGGATGCTTTCGTTTTTCCGGGACCCGGCGCGGAAAATTCCCCCTGATGAATCCGTACTGCTTTCGCCTGCCGACGGAACGGTAACGGACATAGGCGTGGTTGACAACAGCGAACTGGGAGCGGCCCTCAAAATAGGCATCTTTTTAAGCGTTTTTAATGTTCACTTAAACCGCGCCCCCTGTTCGGTCAGGGTAGAAAAAATCACCTATAAAAAAGGAATGTTTAAGGACGCCCGGAGCGCGGACTCAAGCCAGGTCAACGAATCCAATGCCCTGCTTCTCGTCCGCCTTGCCGAACCCCGCTCCCGGCTTCTGGTGCGGCAGATAAGCGGGGCCATTGCCCGGCACATTGTCTGCGGGGCAAAAGAAGCGGACGAACTCGGTCAGGGGGAACGCTTTGGCATGATAAAATTCGGCTCCCGTACAGAGTTGTATATACCGGCGTCAGAGCCGGAGCGATACGAGGTAGCTGTCAAACCAGGCGACGCCGTTCGGGCGGGGCTCACTCCTCTCATAAGGTACCGGTAATATGGAACAGGAAAAAAGAGCAGGGCGCGGCAGAGATGCCGTCCCCCGCAAAAGAAAGCGGCTCAAGTATATCGCGGTGCTGCCGTCAACGGTAACGCTGCTGAACGCGTTCTGCGGTTTTATGGCCATTGTCTACGCGAGCCGGGGGCTGGAAATCTTTTTGCAGGTATCGCCCCTGCGCCGGGCCAATATATCGTTTCTGACCATGTCAGGCTACATGATACTCTTTGCCATGATAGCCGATATGCTTGACGGACAGGTAGCGCGGTGGAGCGGGGCGGCGTCAGATTTCGGCGGCCAGCTTGACAGCCTTTCCGATTGTATCAGCTTCGGCGTTGCCCCCGCCTTTCTCATGCTCAAGGTAATGGAAGCCCATCTGGGCACGGAAACCTTTATCGACAAACTGCGCTTTGCGGCCTCCATAAAAAAAGTCTTTCCCGGCTGGGGCGCGTGGGTTGTTCACATGGCCGGCAGGTGGTTTCTCTTTGCCGCCATTGTGTATGTCCTGTGCGCGGTCATACGGCTTGCCCGTTTCAATGTTGAAAATGATACCGATAACGCCGCCCATAACTCCTTTGCCGGACTGCCCTCGCCCGCCGCCGCCGGAGTCGTGGTAAGCCTCGTCATTTTCAGGGAGAATTTTCTCCCCAGAATCGCAGGGCGCCTGCCTGTCTTTTGTTCCGCCCTTATGGCAGTTTCCACATGGCTGCTTCCCTTTGCCGCCCTGGGCGGGGGAATCCTGATGGTAACCCGGATACGGTATGTTCACGCGGCAAACAGGCTGCTTGCCGGAAAGAAAACCTTTGCGACATTTGTAGTGCTTTTATTTGCCGGGCTTTTTGCCGTGTGGAATATACAGATCGCCCTGGTGCTGGGCTTTTGGGGCTTTGCCCTTTCGGGCCTTGTCCATTACCTGATTGACCGGATCAGAAACCGTAAACAACCCGAAGAAAAAGGCTTTGCATAAGGGGGAAAAAGGCTATATCATTCTTAATAGAAGGGGCATAGTATGAAACTGCAATACCGTCTGATTATCATCGTTATTGCGCTGATGGCCGCAATCGGAATCTTTTTGTCCACCGTACTGGTGAACCGCGCCTCATCGCTGCAGATGACGACCGCGCTGGAAGCCCAGGAACGGCTTGCCGCGGAACAGGCCCGGATTATCCAGATGCGCTACGAGGTGTATCTGCGGGCGGTCCATACCCTGGCTGACGCGATGGCCGATTATGACGAAACCGAACCGGGAGGGCAGCGCGGCCTTTTTGATCAGTTTATGAGGTCAGTTACCGCCTCGGAAGAAAGGGTGGTCGGCATTTTCGCGGTCTTTAAGCCCAACACCATAGACAGGGGCCTGGACGCCCGTTTCGCCGGAACCCCCGGCAATACCGGGACCGGCCAGTGGGCCTCCTGGCATACCAAGCAGGGCGGGCAGATGGAACACCTGATCTATGACGGCCTGGCCGAACAGATGGCCATTATAAACGGCCCTGACGCGATGAAGGAAACAATAGACGATCCGGTCCGCCAGACCGTAGATGGCCGGGAAATCTATACCGTTACGGTTTCCGTGCCGGTAATTCACCGCCGGACCGGAGAAACAGTAGGCCGGGTTGGGGTATGCGTAAACACAGCCTATACCCAGCCTGTTGTGGATGACACCATAAAGTCCCACAGTGACATAAGCGCCATGACGGTATACTCCGACAACGCCACCGTTGTCGCCAGTTACACCACCAGCCAGATCGGAAAATCCCTCAAGGACGCCCAGGCTGACCTGTTCGGCGAGCGTACAGACGCCGCCCAGGATACAGTGCTACAGGGAGAAAAACGCCGGTTCTCGGAATACCTGCCGGAACTCGATACGGAGCTGGAACTTATCCTCTATCCCTTTACCATAGGCGAAACAGGCGTAAGCTGGTCCCTGATGCTGGGTACGGAAAAAAGCATAATCCTGGAAAGGATCATCTCCATGATCAGGTTTGCCGTCATTATCGCGGCAGCGGCCCTTGCCGCCGCGGCACTGTTTATCTCTTTTGTGTCCCTCAGCATCACCAGGCCCATAGTCCATGTCGCCTTAACCCTCAAGGACATATCCGAAGGCGAAGGGGACCTGACAAAAACCGTCGATGTCCATTCAAAGGACGAAGTCGGCGACCTGGCCCGTTACTTTAACGCAACCCTGGAAAAAATAAAAAAACTGGTGGTAGTCATCAAAAACCAGGCTGTAACCCTTTTTGATATAGGCAACGAACTTGCCAGCAACATGACCCAGACAGCCGCGGCTATCAACGAAATTACCGCCAACATTCAGAGCATCAAGAGCAGGGTAATTAACCAGTCCGCCAGCGTTACCGAAACAAACGCCACCATGGAACAAATCACCGGCAATATTGATAAATTAAACGGCCATGTGGACCGCCAGGGCTCCAGCGTCGCCCAATCCTCCTCGGCCATAGAGGAGATGCTTGCCAACATCCAGTCAGTTACCAATACCCTGGTTAAAAACAGCGCAAACGTAAAAGACCTTATCGAGGCCTCCGACGTAGGACGCAGCGGCCTCCAGGAAGTAGCCTCGGACATTCAGGAAATAGCCAAAGAATCCGAAGGTCTTTTGGAAATCAACGAGGTGATGGAGAGCATAGCCAGCCAGACCAATCTCCTTTCCATGAACGCCGCCATAGAGGCCGCCCACGCCGGAGAAGCGGGCAAAGGCTTTGCCGTAGTAGCCGACGAGATACGGAAACTGGCGGAAAATTCCGGGGAGCAGTCCAAGACCATTTCTACCGTACTCAAAAAAATAAAAGACTCCATAGACACCATAACCAAATCCACCGACAGCGTACTGGGCAAGTTTGAGGCCATAGACGGCGGAGTAAAAACCGTGTCGGACCAGGAAGAGAACATCCGCAACGCCATGGAAGAGCAGGGTGTCGGAAGCAAACAGATACTCGAAGCCATAGGCCAGTTAAACGAAGCCACCCAGATGGTCAAGGGCGGCTCCGAGGAGATGCTCGAAGGAAGCCGTCAGGTCATACAGGAAGGCAGAAACCTGGAAATGGCAACCCAGGAGATAACCAACGGGATGAACGAAATGGCCGTCGGCGCGGATCAGATCAATGTAGCGGTAAACAGGGTCAACACCATCAGCGGGGAGAACAAGAAGAACATTGAAATCCTGGTACAGGAAGTGTCAAAGTTCAAGATAGAATAGAATACCATGAAGGGGGGCGCATTTCCCCACCGCCGTCCGCCCTTGCCGCCCTCATCGTCTCGCGCCCCCCGCCCGAAAAAGCGCCATAGCAAGGCGTATGGCGTCTCTCCGATAAATGCGGCAAGGCGTTGGCCAAATAAAATCCCCGGTATGCCAACGTGCGTCGAAGGGCCGCCTACGGCGCAAACACGGTTTGCGCCTACCCCCCAAATTTGGCATCAGTTAATATAATTCAGCGTATAATACACGATTACGCTGTTGTAACTTACCATGACAGTGAGTGTCCCGCTTCCTGTGAGCGGCGGGAGCGAATTGGTTCCTCCGTTGCTGGGGTAAAAAGGTCCCCCATTCATACTTAGTGATATGAACGTATCGGAAG
>JAIRXO010000183.1 GCA_031268255.1 Spirochaetaceae bacterium | reverse complement strand
CCTTGCCTCAGCGCGGCCCAGGTCCTTTCCGCTTCGCCTGCGGCGAGAAGCGCCGTAAGCCCGGCGTAAAACGTGGCCGCGTCCATGCCCGATCCCGCCTGCCCGAAAAGTTCCCGCAGCGCCGCAAAGTTCATACGGGGTCTGGGCTTTGCGGTAAGCCGGTGTTCGGCAAACTGCCAGCGCCAGGAGAGTTGTATCTGGTTTGTGCCGGTGATGATGGGTTTTGAGCCGAGGAAGCGGAGGCGCTCCGCCTTTCCCGCCGCGCCGGGAAGCTGCCTTCTCCTGTCGTCCCTGTCCCGGGCATAACGGTCAAGCAGTTTCGCCACGGTGTTTTTGTCCACGCCCGGACAGGGAACCTTAAAGTCAAACGCGGCGCTTACTTCATCAGAAGTAAAACCCTGCATCCAGGACGAGAGCAGTTTTTCAAGGCCGCCGCAGTAGCGTTCATAGTATTCTTCGCCCGCAAAGCAGAGGTCGTTACAGGCGAATGTTTTTCCGGCCCGGCCCGTGGTCTCCCTGACCCGCAGTTCTTTGTGGCGGCCGTTTTTCCATTCGCGGTACACGCGGGAATGGCGGGTAAGTATAAACTTGTGCCAAAAGGCCGAATCAAGGAGACCGGCCTCAAAAAGCTGCCTGAGAATTTCCGCCGAGTCAATAAGTTCTTCGTCGCTTTGGTCCCAGTATCCGTAAATGAGATAGGCGTGGGTGAGTATGCCCGCTTCCTTAAAGGCGGCGCAGGCGCGGACCACCGCTTCCAGGTCTATGCCCTTGCCTATGCGCGCAAAGCCCTGTTCGGCGGCGATTTCTATGCCGGCGGAAACACCTATGAGGCCGCCTGAGGCAAGGAGGGCGGCGATGTCAGGACTAAAGTCTTTTTCAAATCGTATATTCCCCCAAAAAACAAGGGGAAGTCCCGCGTCCAGATTGAGGCTGGCAAAGCGGACCAGGGAGTTTACCGGAACCGCCTCGTCAACCAGATGCACAGACCTGACCCCGCTCAGTTCAGCCTGACGGACCAGGTGGGCGAAAAGGGCGTCGCTATGCACCGGCTCAAAGCCCCTGATGTAATCGAGGTCCACGTCGCAGAACGCGCAGGAATGCCAGTAGCAGCCGTGGGCCAGGTACGCCTTGAGCCAGTGGCCGTCCGACCACAGCCGGTGCATGGGGTTCTCATCGTCAACAGGATACAGATAGCGGGAAAAATCAACGCCCGTATAATCGGGGAAAATTTCTTTTACCGCGCGGCGGTCGGTTTCGGCGCAGGAGCCGCGTCCGGCATCGAGGCCGCTGATAATCTTTTTCCCTTGACGGTACATGGTTTTGTATAGTATATCAGATTGAATATCGGATGACGCATCGTATGGTATATCGGATAGAGGAACGCCCCGGTGATTCAGGATGGCCCTGAGCGAACCGTAGCCCCGGTCAAAGGAAAGATAATCAACATAGTCGAAAATCCTTTCGTCATCGAGGAAACGGAGTTCTGTATTGACATAGCCGCCGCCGAGTATGACCACGGCCCGGTCTCCAAAACGCGCCTTTGCGGACGCGGCGGCCCTGAGTGCCCCGGCAAGACAGCCGGGAAAGGGAACGGTAAGGGCGAGAATGAGGGGCGACGACGAAGTAAAATTCCACTCCGCCTCAAGGCGTGTCCAGGTTTCTTCAAGAAGGGGCAGGTAGAAGTTCCTGATGATAAACCCGTCAAGGGCCGGAAGCACTTCGTCAAAGCGGGCGATGCTCTGCTCCATCTGCCTGCCGTAGCGTATAAGGGCAAACGAGGGGTCAAGGACGGTGTTGATAAAGCCGGCCAGGTCGGCAAGCATTTTGCCCGCCATAAGACGCGCCGCGCCGTCCGGCGGGTCTCCGTCAACTGATTCAAGATAGGAAATGAGCAGGGGCCCTGCCGGAAGCGCCCCGTTGGCCAGGCCGATGAGGTGGCCGAATTCCCTGTCCCGTCCTGAAAGAAAGTCTATGAGCCTGTCGATGATGCTTACCCAGAGCCCGGCGCCGGACAGCATGGAAAGGGCGGCGGGATTTTTTTCTCCGGCACTCCTTTCGGCTTCGGCAAAGACGGCGGCAAGGCCCTCTTTCGAAAAAATTCTATGAAAAAGTTCTATTGAATGGTCGGCGCTAAGGGTTTTGAGGCCCAGTGTTTCGCAGAATGTTTTAAGGTAATAGATTGAAGGGTAGGGGGCGTTAAGCTGTACAAAGGGCGGCTGAATGAGGAACACGAGGGGGGAGGCCGGCATTTTGGTCATGGCCGCCTCGCCGCGAAGGAGGGGCAGTGCCGGCCCGTGGCCTTGTATACCTCAACGGAAGGCAAATTCCGGCTTTTAACGCCGAAAACCGCGCAGCCCCTGGGAAAGGCGGCATCCCAGGTAACATAAAAATGAAGGCACTTGAGGCAATCCGGGGCTTTCCGGGAGTCCTGATTTCCCATGCTGACGCTATTGTAACATTTGACAGCGGTGCTTCAATAGGGTATCTTCGTAAAATGGAATGTTTATCCGGTATTTCGGCTTCATCAGGCAGTGCCATAGGCAAGGCTTTTCTTTACCTGGAGGATGAGGCCCCGGAAATTCCACGGTATGGGATTCAAAAAGAACAGGCCGGAAAGGAATGGGAGCGTTTTCTTTCCGCCGTTGGCGAGGCCCGCGCGGAAGTCGAGGCGCTTCTTGCTTCTTCTTCCCGCGAAATGGGCAGGGAACAGGCGGAACTGCTCGAGGCCCATCTGCTCATGCTTGAGGATGAGGAATTCCACAGCCGGATTAAGGGATCGCTTGAGGAACGCCTTGAGAATGTTGAATGGGTGATACGGGATATTGCCCATGAATTTACCCAAAAACTGCTGTCCTCTCCTGATTCTTACATCAGGGAAAGGGCTACGGATATAGCCGATGTGGCAAGGCGCATTATCTATAAACTGCTTTCCATCAGGAAATTTTCCCTTGCCGATCTTACCGAAGAGGTGATTCTGGTTGTCCATGACCTTCTGCCCATGGACGCCCTTGTCATGAACAAGGAAAAGGTCAAGGGCATAGTCATGGATATGGGGAGCCGCACCTCCCATACGGCCATACTGGCCAGGGCATTTGAAATCCCCGCCGTGCTGGGACTTTCCAGGGCCACGCGGCTTATTGATAACGGCGGCCAGGTTATTGTTGACGGTACGGCGGGACAGGTCGTGATAGACCCTGACGCCGCGGCCCTAAAACACTACAAGAGCGTTTCTTCCCGCTACCGGCGCAGCGCCAAGGAGCTGCTTCAATATAAAGATTATCCTGCCGAAACAACCGACGGCCACAGGGTAACGCTCAAGGCCAATATTGAATTTCCCGAAGAGCTTGAACAGGTACTGCGTTACGGCGCCGAGGGCATAGGGCTCTACCGTTCCGAATTTCTTTTTCTCAGCCCCGGCCATCCCGCCGAGGAAGAAGTTCAGTACCAGGCCTACCGCAAGGTACTCAAGGCTATGGGTTCCCGGCCCGTCACCATCAGAACCCTGGACCTGGGAGGCGACAAGCTGCTTCCCAATATTCAGGATATTGACGAAAAGAATCCCCTTCTGGGCTGGCGGGCAGTGCGCTTCTGCCTCTCACTGCCGGAACTTTTCAAGGCCCAGCTCCGTGCCCTGCTCCGCGCCAGCGTTGAGGGAAACCTCAGAATCATGTTTCCCATGATTTCCGGCATGGAGGAATTTATCGATGTGCTTACGGTTTTGGAAGAAGCCAAAGAGGAATGCCGGAAAAAGGGACAACCCTATAACGAAGCTATGCCTGTGGGAATCATGATCGAGATACCCTCCGCGGCGGTGATAGCCGACATACTCGCGAAGAAGGCGGATTTCTTTTCGCTTGGAACCAACGACCTTGTTCAGTACAGCCTGGCCGTTGACCGGGGCAACGAAAAGATAAGTTATCTTGCCCAGCCATTTCATCCCGGCGTGCTCCGCCTTATTAAAACAGCCATTGACGCCGCCCACAACCAGGGTATCAAGGCCGCCCTCTGCGGGGAGCTGGCAGGCGACCCCTGCGCGGCGCCCCTGCTCCTCGGCCTGGGCCTCGACGAATTCAGCATGAACGCCTCGGCCCTTCCCCTGGTCAAAAAAATTATACGGGACTCGTCAATGGAGGATTGCAGGGCCCTGGCCGCTGAGGCCCTTGCCTGTTCTTCCTGGCAGCGCATCACCCTTCTTGTCGAAGAATGGATGGCGGAGTTTTTTTCTGATGAATGAACACCCAATGAATGAATACCGGAATCTGCCGACTGTTGTTCTTGCCGGCAGACCCAATGTGGGCAAATCAACCCTTTTTAACCGGCTGCTCCACAGGCGCAGGGTCATCACCGATCCCACGCCCGGCGTAACCAGAGACCCGGTGGCGGCCCTCGCCCATATCGCCGGAAAACCGCTGCGCCTTGTGGATACCGGAGGATTCAAACTCGAAAAGGAAGGCCTTGACGGGCTTGTGGTGGAACAGACCATCAGGACCATCAAGGAGGCCGATCTCATTGTGCTGCTCCTTGAGCCCGGCGACCTGACTCCCGAGGACGAGGAATTTATTGAATTTTTACGGCCTTCCGTAAAACGCCTCATCGTCGTGGTCAATAAAACCGAAGGGGGGAGGCAGGAAGCCGCCGCGTGGAATCTGCTTTCCTTTGGCTTTGAGAAAATTTTTATGATCTCGGCGGAACACGGCGACAATATCACGGCCCTCGAAGAGGCCATTGTCTCCCGTCTTGATTTTTCCCGCCTTGAGACTGTTGACGGGACAGTGCGTCCCATACGCATCGCCCTTCTGGGAAAACCCAATACCGGCAAGTCAACCCTCTCCAACCGGCTGACCGCCTCGTCGGCCTCCATAGTCAGCGAAATTCCCGGTACTACCCGCGATGTGGTTGAGGGAAGTTTCAGCTATAAAAAAAATGTTTTCCAGGTTTTGGATACGGCGGGAATACGGCGGAAGAGTAAGGTACACGAAAACATTGAATACTACTCGGTGAACCGGGCGGTAAAAAGCCTTGACGAGGCCGACCTGGTGTTTCTCATGATAGACGCCCTTGAGGGCCTCAGCGACCAGGATAAAAAAATAGCCGGCCTTGCCTGTGAACGGGGCAGGGGCGTGATTTTGGTATTGAATAAATGGGACACGATGGCCGAAATAAAAAACACCTTTACCGCTGTTTCTGACCGCATACGTTTTCTCTTTGGTCAGATGGAATACGCTCCCATCGTCCCGGTCAGCGCGAGAGACGGCACGGGGATTGACGAGCTTTTACGGACGGCGGTGAAGATGTACGGCCAGCTTGCCAGGCACACCGATACAGGCCCCCTTAACCATGCGCTCGAATCGTGGCTTTCAGCCTATCCGCCGCCCATAGGCAGCCAGACCCGCTTTAAGATTAAGTATGCCACCCAGGTTTCGGAAAACCCGGTTCGCTTTGTTTTCTTTGTATCCCGGCCCCAGGCGGTAAGCGATGCGTATAAAACATATCTGCGGAAACGTATTCAAAAAGACCTGGGGTATTCCCTTATTCCTGTTATTGTTGAAATGAGACCGTCGCGGAAGGACAGGAAGAAGGAGTAGCCGTGGCATCCTATAGTATCGGCGATGCGGAGCGGCTCCTGGGGGTCAGGTCCCATGTCATCCGGTATTGGGAAAAAGAAGTCAGCCTCATTCAGCCCAGAAAAGATATTTCGGGCCGCAAGAAGTATTCGGGCAGGGATCTCCGCCTGCTCCTCCGCCTTAAACATCTTCTTTACGAGCGCCGCTTTACCATCGAAGGCGCGCGGGAACAGCTTATCAGGGAAATGTCCGGCCTTGATTCAGAACTGCGGGCCGAGCTTGAGGAAATACGCTTTGCCCTTATGGACCTCTTTTTTACAGGCCGGGGAGGAGACGGCGATTTATGAGCGGAGGAGAACTTGAAAAACTCATGGTTCTTATTGAACAGAATTTTCCGCTTGAAAAACGTTTCAGGAGAAACCTTCCCCAGGATGTAGCGCGGCTTTCGCGGCTCCTTACCTACGAACGGGAAGAAAGGGAGGACGGCTATATGGGAAGGGCCGCCCTGCTGGGCGCCTATCTCAGATATTTTTTACCCTGGAATATATACCGCTTGTCCCGTATTCTTCCAGAGCTTCCGCTTTCCCTTAAAGACGGGGATTCGCTTCTTGACCTTGGCTCGGGGCCCTTGACCTTTCCCCTTGCCCTGTGGCTGTACCGAGGGGAATTCCGCTCCCGCGTTCTGGAATTCCGCTGCCTTGACCGTAACGGCAGAGCCCTGGAAGCGGGGCTGACCCTTTTCAGGGCCCTTGCCGGAGACTCCCCCTGGTCCATAAAGAAACTGCGGTCCTCCATTGGGGAAAGAGTCCCCGGAAAAAAGGCCGCCCTGGTAAGCGCCATTGGAGTATATAATGAAGTTTTCCAGCATGAACGGCGTTCCTTTGGGGAATTCGCGGAAAAACAGGCCGCCCTGCTCTCGGCCCTTGCCGCGGACAATGGCGCCATCTTTATCGCGGAGCCGGGAATACCCCAGTCAGGGGCCCTCATCAGCGCCTTCCGCTCGGCTCTGATACGCCGCTTCCGCCTTCCGCTCTCGCCCTGCGTTCACAGCGGACCCTGCCCCTTCCCCGGCAACGCCGCCGGACGAAGCGCCCGCAAAGAAAAGTGGTGCCACTTTGCCTTTGATACCGGAGACGCCCCCGCGCCCCTGCGCGATCTTTCCCTGGAGGCCGGACTCCCCAAAGACAGGGCGGTCTTGAGCTTTCTTTACTCCGGCGCCATATCCCGCGCCGTTTCCCCTGCCGTCTCCGGCGCCGTATCCCGCGATGAGAGCAGCCGGACAGGCGGGACAGACACCGGGCATTCATACCCTGTCCGCGTCATTTCCGACGCCTTTACCCTGGAAGGCGGCCGCCGGGGCCGCTACGGCTGTTCGGGCCAGGGCATGGTCCTGGTAAACGGTTCTTCCCGAAGCATGGAAGCCTGCCCCTCAGGCAGCCTCATTACAGCCCTTCCCCCGAACCCCCCGGAACGGGACAAAAAAAGCGGAGCCCTCCTGGTGAAACCCTCAGAAGGCGTTATGTGATGTCAGGTGGAATGTCCTTATTTGTTATGTTTTTTTCTGGATTTATTGCATCAATAATATCAGCAATTGTTGGGTTTGGCGGTGCAATTTTATTATTGCCTTTATTGGCATATTTTATTGGAATAAAAATGGCTGTTCCATTATTAACAATAGCCCAAATATTTGGAAATGCTTCACGGGCTTGGTTTGGGAGAAAAGAGCTGGCATGGAAACACATAATAAATTTTTTAATATCTTCACTGCCTTTTGTTATAATTGGCAGTATTTTATTTTCATGGTTAAATGGAAATATAATTAAAGTAATTGTAGGTATAGTATTAATAATGATTGTGTGTATTAAAAGAATAATAAAATCGGAATTAAAAATAAATAGTAAAGGAATGTTTATTGGAGGAGCATTGACTGGAATAATATCGGGCATTGCCGGAAGCGCCGGTCCATTAAGCGCGTTATTATTTAATTCATTAAATTTAAGTGTTGCATCTTATATTGCAAGCGAGGCCTTTTCGGCGTTAATAATGCATATAATAAAAATA
>JAIRXO010000181.1 GCA_031268255.1 Spirochaetaceae bacterium | reverse complement strand
TATGGGCAAGAATATACTCATTATCGGAGGCGGATACGGCGGGATAGAGGCCGCGAAAAAACTGGCAAAAAAATACAAACGCAGGGATGACATAAGCATTACCCTGGTTGACCGCCGGCCTTTCCACACGCTCATGACCGAACTGCATGAGGTAGCCGGCCACAGGGTCGGTCCTGATTCCGTCAGGGTTCCCTATGCCAAAGTTTTTGGCGTTTCCAAGGTAAAAGTACAACTGGACAGCATCCTTTCCGTTGATTTTGAAAAAAAACAGGCTAAATCAGCGGCACGGACCTACAATTACGATTATCTTGTCCTGGGTTCAGGCGCTGATCCCGAATTCTTCGGCATAGGCGGCATAAAGGAAAATTCCTTTACCCTCTGGTCCTTTGACGACGCCATGAAGCTCCGCCACCACATCGAAGATACTTTCGAGAAGGCCGTCGCCGAGCCTGACCGGACCCAAAGGCAGAAAATGCTTACCTTTGTGGTAGCCGGCGCGGGTTTTACCGGCATAGAAATGGCCGGCGAGCTTATTGAATGGCGGGACGTAATGTGCGCCAAATGGCTGGTCCCCAAAAACGAAGTACGGGTCATTGTCATCGAAGCCATGGCCAGCATACTTCCCATCCTCGAAGAGGACCTCAGGGCCAAGGTTGAATTTTACATGAAGGCCAAGGGCGCGGAACTTCTTACCAATACGCCCATAGTAGGCGCCGATCCCGGACTGGTCAAACTCAAGGACGGGTCGTCCATCGCCACCTCGACTTTTATCTGGACCGCCGGTGTTTCGGGAAGCAACTGGGCCGATACCCTTGACCTTGCCAAGGGCCCCTTTGGAAGGAATCCCCAGGACCCCAACGCCAGAAACAGGCGGGGGCGGCTCCTTGTTACCGACGAGATGCGTTCTGTCGATCATGACGATGTATTCCCCGTTGGGGATAACCTCTGGTTTGTCGAAAACGGCAAACCCCTGCCCCAGATTGTCGAGACCGCCATACAGACCGGCGAGACCGCGGCACATAACATAATTGCCGCCATCGAGGGTACTGAGGCGAAGAAATTCAAATCCAACTACCACGGGTTTATGGTTTCCGTAGGCGGAAAATACGCCGTATCAAACGCCATGGGCATCAAACTGTCAGGTTTCTTTGCCATGGTGATGAAGCATATTGTCAATCTCCACTATCTTATTTCGGTGGCGGGCATCAACCAGTGCTGGGAATACATCAAGCATGAATTCTTTGACATGAAAAACCACCGCTCCATAGTCCACGGTTTTGGTTCCTACAAGACCAGGGGCTACTGGCTCCTCCCCATACGGCTCTGGCTGGGCCTCCTGTGGGTTTTTGAGGGCATCAACAAGATAGGCGAAGGCTGGCTTTCCTGGGCCCATGATACCAAGTCATCCTGGATGTTCTCCGCGGGTGTGGTACAGTCGGGCGCTTCGCCCGATGCGGTAAGCGCGGCTTCCGGCGCCGTTGACACTGCGGCAGTGGCGGCAACCGACGCCGCGGCGGACCTCTTTGGCGCTTCGGAAGACCTGTTTGGCGCGGCAACCGACCTCTTTGGCACGGCGGAAACCGCGGTCGAAGAAACGGCAACCAGGACTTTTGAGGCTGTTTGGGACTTTGCCAAGCCCATATTTGATCCGCAGGGCGTGGTCGCCACCTGGTTCAGGACCACCTTTATGGACAACATGATGGCCTATATCCCCTTTCAGGGGTTTCAGCTCATGGTAGTGCTGGTAGAAATGTGCATAGGCCTTGCCATGATTGGCGGCCTCTTTACCTGGTGGGCCGCGGCTGTTTCCATTGTCATGTGTATTGTCTTTACCCTTTCGGGCTTCTTTGCCTGGAACCAGGTATGGTGGGTTTTTGCCGGCTTCCTTCTCCTTGGCGGAGCGGGACGGGCCTTTGGCCTTGACTGCTGGATAGTCCCCCTGGCAAAGAAGTGGTGGAACGGGACCAGGTTTGCCCGCAAGCATTACTTCTATCTTGACGGGCCTTCAAAGTAAGTTCAACAGAGAAGCCAGTGACTTCATATTGGAATGACTTTCCCGGAATGCCGGAAGCCTTGGAAAAGGTTTCCGGCATCATAAACAATTCATCGGCTTCTGAAAATCCCATCATAGTCGGAGGTCTTTCCGCCATCCTTAACGGAGACGGAAAGCTCCTCAGGCCCGGGCTTTTGGTTATTGCCTCACAGTTCGGCAATGGCCTTAAATACAATACCGAAAAATTTTATCACCTCGCCGCCGCCATAGAGATGCTTCATGTGGCAACCCTGATTCATGACGATGTGATTGACGACTCGCCCCTGCGAAGGGGGCAGCCCAGCGTTCATACCCGTTACGGGAAACAGGACGCGGTACTCATAGGGGACTTTCTTCTTTCGCGCTGCTTTATTCTCGTTTCAGAGTACAGTTCCCAGGAACAGGCCCTCGCCCTTGCCAGGGCCATCTCGATCATCTGTACCATGGAGATAGAACAGAACAGCGACCGTTATCAGGCGGACACTTCGGTACGCCGTTACTTTAAAAAAATAATGGGAAAGACAGCCCTGCTTTTTTCCCTGGCCTGTTATGTAGGCGCCGCCGAAGCCAAAGTATCCGCCTCAAGCGCGGAACGCCTCAGGCGGGCGGGCTACAACATGGGTATGGCCTTTCAGATTATCGACGATATTCTCGACTACGCGGGGACCGCCGAAACAGTGCGCAAGGCTCTGGGCAATGACTTTAAGGCGGGTATCGTAACCCTGCCCCTCATATACGCCCTTAAAATGGACATCTCGGGGGAACTTAATAAACTCACCGTCCCCGGACAGTTCGCCCTTGCCGACAGCGCACAGGTTATGTCCCTGGTCAGGCAGTCCGGGGGCATAGAGGCCGCCAGAGACTGCGCCAAAAAGTACACCGACCGGGCACTGAGGGAAATCTCCCTGCTCCCCGGCGGCCCCCCCAGAGACATGCTCGAAAAACTCACCCAAAGATTATTGATTCGGGATTATTGAGCCCTACAGCACAAGATAACAGCCGCATTTGAGGTAATGGGATTCGTCGTAGCCTGAGAGTACCGGATGGTCCGGGGACTGCTGGCGGAATTCAAGCTGGATAAGACGCCGTCCGGCGTCAAAGGCGGCGGAGGCTATGAGGGCCTTAAAGCGCCCTTCGCCCATTGCCTGGCTGCAGGAACAGCTTACCAGTATGCCGCCCTTCCTGAGCAGGCTTATTGCCCTGAGGTTGATTTCTTTATATCCCCGCGCCGCTCCTTCCAGGGCGGTCCTGGTTTTGGCGAATGCCGGAGGGTCGAGGATGACCATATCAAAACGTTTTGCCTTATCCCTTTCATAATGGGGGAGTATATCAAATATATCCCCTGTTTCGGCGCTGATCCTGTCCTCAAAACCGTTGAGGGCCGCGTTGAGTTTCAGTGTCTCAAGGGCCCGCGAAGAAGCATCCACGGCGAGAACCGACTGCGCGCCGCCTGAAAGGGCGTGTATGGCAAAGCTCCCGGTGTTGGAACAAAGGTCAAGCACCTGTCTTGCCCGGCTGTGGTTCCGCACCCAGAGCCGGTTATCCCTCTGGTCAAGGTAATAGCCTGTTTTCTGGCCTTCTTCGAGGTGAACCGCCATGGGTAGGCCGTTCTCAAAAATCACTATGCCTTTTTCGGGAAAACTTCCCGCAAGGATGCCCGGACGGTTTTCCAGGCCCTCAAGTTCCCGGACCGGCGCGGAGCGTTCAACAATGCCGCTGAGATCAGGCCAGGGCTCATCCTTCCCCAAGGACGAGAGGACTTCGGCGAAGGCTTCGAGTATGAGGTCCCGGCGCATATCCATTCCATAGGAAAGGAATTCAAGGGAAAGCCAGGAGAGCGGCGCGCCGAGTTTTTCGTAAAGGCCGTTAAAGTCAAGGGCGCATTTGTCCCGTACCCTGAACGCGTCCTCCAGGGGCCAGCCCACAAAGCGGTCGGCGATAAGGCCGGGGAGAAAATCAGCCTCGCCGAATACGGCGCGGCATGATTCTCTTGCAAGGCCGTAGAACACTGTCCGCCTTTCCAGGGCTTCGCGTATGCGGCGTTTAAAAAAGCCCTTATCGGCCCCTTCCTTGGACGGGCTGTAAATACGCACAAGAATTTTGGAAAAGGGATTGGCAAATCCGCGGCCCAGGTATTCTTTGCGGGAACTCTCCACATCCACGGCTTCGCCGGCGCT
>JAIRXO010000092.1 GCA_031268255.1 Spirochaetaceae bacterium | reverse complement strand
AACAGCTTTTTTTACCGCCCTCATAAGCGCGTGGCTGGCATTGGCCGTGGTTTTCGCGGGAGTTTTTATCATCGCCGAACATAACCATGAGCATATTGATATCGCGGGCCGCAGGGTTCCTTCCGCTGAACATTGCCATATTTGTCTTGAAATACAAATTGCCCTGCGGATTGTCGAAACATTCGGACGCTTCGGCGCGATCGCGGCCATTGCGGGCATCATCCCGTGCGCCGTATCGTTTGTAAAACCGCAGATGTTCTTTTGTTCAAAAGGGCCAATAGAATTGAAAATACGGTTTAATTGTTGATACAGCCCTCCAATGACCTGTTTTCGTAATAAAAGCATTTTCTCAAATTCAAATTGAAGAAATGCGTGATTTTTTGGAGGTATAATATGAGACGTTTTTTATGTACGGTAATGATCCTGACCCTGTCTGTCTGCGCCTTGTTCGCGCGCGGCGACAGGGACGGATCGGCAAATAACGGAAAGCCCGATGTGGTGGTAACCAATTTTCCGGCTTATGATTTTACGCGGCAGATAGCCGGCGACAGGATAAACCTGGCCATGCTGCTGCCGCCCGGTGCGGAGAGCCATTCCTTTGAACCCACGCCGAGGGATATTATTCAAATTCAGAATAGCGAGGTATTTATATACACCGGCGGCGAAACAGATGTCTGGGTTGACCGCATACTCCAGTCCATGGACACTTCGAGTATAAAGATCATCCGCATGATGGACACTGTTGATGTGGTAGAAGAAGAAATCGTTGAGGGTATGGAAGAGGAGGAAGGTGAAAGCGAAGAAGAAATTGCCTATGACGAACATGTGTGGACTTCTCCGGGAAACGCCAAACGTATTGTGCAGGCGATAACCGACGCCCTCTGTGAATCAGACGGCGATGACGCGGCGCTTTTCCGCCGGAATGCCCGGGAATATACCGCCCAGCTTGATGAACTGGACAGGGAGTTTCAGGAGATTGTGAATAACGCGAGGCGCAAAACCATAGTCTTTGGCGACCGCTTTCCTTTCCGCTATTTTGCCGATGCCTACGGGCTTAGTTATTTTGCCGCCTTCCCCGGCTGCTCTACGGAAACAGAGCCGAGCGCGGCAACCGTGGCGTTCCTGATTGACAAGGTCAGGGCCGAAAGAATACCCGTTATCTTTCATATTGAACTTTCCAATGAAAGAATGGCCGATACCATAAGCGCCGAAACAGGCGCGAAGAAGTTACTGCTCCATGCCTGTCATAATGTATCCAAGCGTGATTTTGACTCAGGCGTAACCTATCTGGAACTGCAAAGGGCGAATGTCCCGAGGCTCAGGGAGGCACTGCAATAGATGGGCCGGTTACTCTAATGAAATTCCGCGGGGCCGCAAACCCCGCGGTTTTGCGGGATGTAAGGCTACCATTCCCTGGGCTTAAAGCCTTCGGGTACGCTGATCCTTACCGTGTCCCCGGATTGTTCCAGGACAAAAAATCCGTTCTTTACGGCAAAGGCCTTTACTTCCGCAGGGGCTATGGCGCCGGCCACCGCTCCCAGGAGTCTGCGCCTGTCGCCGTGTTCGTCGGCGTAGAGCCGCAGTTTTTCCATGCGTTTCAGGTGATCCCGCACATCGGCATCGGTCAGGGTGGTCTTTACCTCCACTGCCAGAGCCGTATCCCCGTTTTCAAGCAGTATATCTACTTCGGCGGCATACGCGCCTCGGGAATCCCGGTAACGCACATTGGGGGCCACCTTGCCAAAGACATAGCCCAGTTTATTGAATTTTTCCAGTATGTTGGGGATGATGAGTTCTTCCACCAGATCGCCGATGCGGCTGCCCAATTTGCTGATCTTGCGGTCCGTTTCCTTCATCTGGAGGGCGGTTTCCTTTACTATACGGTCCGTTTCCTTTACTATACGGTCGGTCTCCCTCATCCTGAGGTCCGTCTCCTGGAACATGGCCCAGACCTTTTCAAAGGTCAGCCCCATTTCAGGTTCGCGCGGGATTTCTTCGATCATACGAAAAATTTACTTCATTTTTGTGTAGTTGTCAACGCGATAAATATGAGGCCCCTTTAGGGGGACCTGGGAAAAACCGATATACTGTATAAGGGATTTAGAACCAGGCTTTAGCCTGTCAGCACGGAAGCGTATACCAATACCAGGAGGATCATGATGATCAGAGGGTGGTATACCGGCGCCAGCGGTATGCGGGCGCAGCAGTGGCGGCTCGACGCTGTCGCCAATAATCTTGCCAATGTGGATGTAAACGGATACAAGAAGGATTACATAGTCCACAAGGCCTTTCCTGAACTGCTTTTGCGCCGCATGGGCGACGACGGCGTATACCGTCATCCCTTCGGCTCAGGCGACGCGGCGCCCATTATAGGCCGTCTGGGAACCGGTGTTGAGCTTAACGAGCTTTTTACTGATTTTTCCAAGGGGCCCATGAAAGAAACGGAACATGATTTTGACCTCGCCCTTGACGGCAAGGGTTTTTTCTCTGTTTCGACTCCGTTGGGAGAACGTTATACCAGGAACGGCGCTTTTATTCTGGGAAAGGAAGGCTTCCTTGAGACAAAGGACGGTTTTCCGGTCCTGGGAGAACAGGGCCCCATACGGGTCAAGGCCAATAACTTTATCGTGGACAAGGAAGGCGGCGTGTGGATTAACCGCGAATACGCCGATGAGGCCGATGTCATGGTAGGCCGGGAGGACAACGAATGGGGAGACATTGTACTCCTTGACACCCTTAAAATAGTCAACTTTGACACTGAGCGTTACCTCGAAAAGCAGGGTACGAGTCTTTACCGGACAAATGAAATTTCCGGTCCGGCTGAAATTATGGACGCCCTCGCAAGGCCCAGGGTTGTACAGGGTTTTGTCGAGGCGGCCAATGTGGACCCGGTACTCGAAATGGTACAAATGATAGAAGTAAACCGCGCCTATGAGGCCAACCAGAAGGTAATACAGGCCGAGGACAGCATGCTGGGAACCCTTATCAACCAGGTAGCGCGGGTTAGCTAAAAGGAGCAGTAGCAATATATGGTTAGAAGTTTATGGACCGGGGCTTCCGGCATGATAGGCCAGCAGGCCAATATCGACACGATTTCCAATAATCTTGCCAATGTAAACACGTCTGGTTTTAAAAAGGTACGGGCCGATTTTGAGGATCTCCTCTACCAGACCGTGCGCACCGCGGGGACTCCGGCCACCGAGGACACGGTTGTTCCTGTGGGAGTACAGATGGGCCACGGCGTCAAGCTCGCCGCCACCCAGAGGATGTTCAGCCAGGGTTCCCTTCAGAATACCGAGAATGTCTACGACATTGCAATTGAAGGTGAAGGTTTTTTCCGGGTAAAAACATACGATGGAAGCTACGCCTATACCCGTGACGGCGCTTTTAAGGTTGATTCCGATGGGAGACTCGTAACCAGCAACGGCTACTGGGTGCTTCCTGACATTATTATGCCCGAGGATTTTCTTCCCCTGTCCATAGCGGTCTCCCAGCAGGGAAGGGTAACGGTGGAACTTCCCGGCCTTGATGATCCTGTGGATGTGGGCCAGATGGAACTCTACCGTTTTCCCAATCCTGTGGGCCTGAGCGCCGTGGGCGAAAATCTCTTTAAGGCCACAAACGCCTCAGGGGACGC
>JAIRXO010000087.1 GCA_031268255.1 Spirochaetaceae bacterium | reverse complement strand
TTCTTTTTGACGGGCAAAATTTTCCCCGCCTTGCCGGTTTTGGCAGAAAAAGCGTTCTCTACGCCGAGGGGGCTTTTTCGGGCGCTTTTTTCAGGGCCCGGGGAGTGCATGTGCTGTCCCCGCCGCCTCCTTCCGAAAGAAAAAGGACGGCGTTCCGCATAACGCTGCTTGAAAAATTCGCCCCTTACGAATGGGGTTTTCTTGCCCAGGCCGTGCTTCTCGGCGTGCGGGACAATCTTGATACCGGCCTGGCCAAGGCCTTTACCGCGTCGGGCTGCGCCCATGTGCTTGCCCTTTCGGGCATGCATCTCGGCGTCATCGCGGGGCTCCTTTCCCTTCTTTTAAAAAAGCCCCTGGGCCTTAAAGGCGCGGGTCTTGCGGGAGCCCTCCTGGTCCTGGGCTATGTGTACCTTGTGGGCCCCCAGGCATCGCTGACGCGTTCCCTCATCATGTACCTCATCGGGGTGCTGATGATTTTTAAGGGCTATCCCCGGCGGGGAGAAGCCGTTCTTGCCGGGGCTTTCATCATACAACTGCTGCTTTCTCCCCCGTCGGGACGGGAACTTTCCTTTGTCCTTTCCTACATTGCCCTTTTGGGACTGCTCAGTGCCGGTCCCTGGATATACAGTCTTTTACGGGGAACAATTCCCGACGCGGCGGCGGGGCCCCTGTCGGCCTCAGCCGGGGCCTTCCTCGTTACTTCGCCCCTGTCGGCTCTCTGGTTCGGCGTACTCCATCCCGTGGGCATATTGGCGGCCCTGATCATAAGCCCCCTCATCACCTTCTTTATGGTCATTGCCCTGGGATGGCTTTTTGTCGACGCCCTTGTTCCCGTTGCGGCCCCTCCTGTGGCGGCGCTGCTTTCCGCACTGTACCGGACCCTGGGGGCTGTTTCGGACACGGCGGCGCTTTTCCCTTCCATCACGGTATCAGGCGCTCCGGCTGTTCTTGCCGTCTCCCTCGTTGCCCTGGCTCTGCTCTATGTCGGGCAAAAAAAGTGTGCACGCATGAGGAAAAGGCTTGAACCCTTTGACTAGAGCCCTGAACTACGATTCGCCCACTGAAATACGGGCCTATCTTGAAGCGCACGGCCTGGGAATGCAAAAAAAATTCGGCCAGAATTTTCTGATAAACCCCGCCCTGCGCAAAGAACTTGCCGATGCCCTGGATATAAGGGCGGGGGACCGGGTCTGGGAAATAGGGCCAGGCCTTGGTTCTATGACCTTTGAACTGCTTGCCCGGGGGGCGCTGGTTACGGCCTTTGAAATTGACCAGGGTTTTGTCCGTGCCCTTGGCGATCTTTTTAAGGGAAACGAATATCTTGAAATTATACCCGGCGACGTGCGGAAAACCTGGCCGCTGCTGACCTGCCGGGCATCCTGCCTTTTCGGGAACCTTCCCTACAATGTGGGTTCCCTTATTCTTGGTGAAATGATAGAAAGGGGCTGCCTCTTTGAGCGCATGGTTGTGACGGTGCAGAAAGAAGTGGGGCAGCGCATGAGCGCCCCGGCGGGTTCAAAAAACTATTCTTCTTTTTCCGTACTCTGTTCTTCGGTATACCAGGTCGAAACCCTCCGCGTTATAGGATCGCGTTCCTTTTATCCGGTCCCCCATGTGGATTCCCAGGCCCTCGTCCTTACCCGCAGAACAGGGAACATCGAGTATCCTGAGATTTTTACCCCCCTGGTCCGTTTTCTTTTCGCCTCAAGGAGAAAGACCCTCAGGAACAGCCTGACCAAATTCCTTTCTTCGCGTATAATACAAGGCGGAGAAAAGACGGCATCGCAATACGCCGAAGAGCTGCTTGCGGCCTCAGGCATATCCGCTTCGGAACGGCCTGAAAATTTGACGGTGGAGGAATTCGCCGCCCTTGCCGCGAAGGTTGGAACCTAGTATGGAAATAAGGGAAGCCCTGCCGCGGGTGCGGGAGCGGGTCGAAAAGGCCGCCGCCTCGGCAGGAAGAAATGTTGATGAAATAACCCTTATGGGGGTGTCAAAATTCCACAATGTCAAGGCGGTAGAAGAAGCCTATGAAAACGGCATCAGGGTATTCGGCGAGAGCCGCGTCCAGGAAGCCCTGGACAAATTCCCC
Organism: Spirochaetaceae bacterium; assembly: GCA_031268255.1. Taxonomy (GTDB): domain Bacteria; phylum Spirochaetota; class Spirochaetia; order Treponematales; family Breznakiellaceae; genus JAIRTD01. Next base: position 1,776 of record JAIRXO010000087.1, on the reverse strand, counting down.
GCCTTTCTTTCTTCCCGTCCTGACGCCTCCCTCCACATGATAGGCAGTCTCCAGCGGAACAAGGCAAAGGCCGCGGCGGGGCTTTTTCACTGCGTCCAGTCCCTTGACCGTGATGAACTTGTTGAGGCTCTTGGCAGGGCCTGCCAGATGGAAAGAGGAGGGGAGGCCGGAGGGTCCGGCGAGGCCGGCGAAAAAAAAGCCCCTCTTTTGGTGCTTCTTGAACTCCATACCGCCGAGGATTCAAAATCAGGCTATCCCGGTCTTGACGCCCTCCTTGGGGGGGCGGAAAAAATTGCCGCCTATCCGGGCCTGGAGCTTGCCGGGCTTATGACCATGGCCCCCTTCAGCTCCGATACAAAAGCCGTGCGGGCCTCGTTCCGTTCCCTGTATAAGGCCGGCGAGGAACTTACGCGGCGCGGTTTTTTTACGGCGCCGGTGCTTTCGATGGGTATGTCAGGCGATTTCGAGATCGCCATTGAGGAAGGCTCTACCCTGATACGCATTGGCACCCTGATTTTCGGGGAGCGCGGGTTATGAGAAAAAGCCTGCTTCTTTTTACCCTCTGCTGCCTTGCCCCGGCGGGTTTCTCCCAGGACGGGGCGGCGGTCCTGTCAGGGTCTCCTGCCCAGGGAACCATAGTCCGTACCGCCGCGGTACAGCCTTCTCCCCTGGAAGTGTCCCCGGAAGAATTTCCCCTCTGGGCCAGGGACCTGAGGCGGGGGGAAATCGTTGCCTTCGGCGCTGTCCCCTTTACCATGTTTTTCAGCATCTTCGCCATGGATGCCTACCGCTGGGCAAGCCACGACCAGGACCTCCGTTACGCGCCCTGGCCCTTTAAGGCCGCCGGAGCCGTGAGCATGAGCGAGGGGGAGCAGTTTTTATGCTTCGGCATAGCTATAGCCGGGGCCGTGACCATAGCCCTTGCCGACCATCTTATAGTGAGGGCCCAGCGGGCCAGAGACGCGCGCAGACTACAGGAACTTCCTCCGGGGGACCCCATCATCATACGGAGAATTCCCCCTGAGGAAGGCGAAAAACCGGAGGACGGCTAATCATGCCGGATTCTGAAATCACTGTCGCGGAAGGCTTTGACGGCCTGAGGCTTGACCATTACATAGCCCGCCGCCTGGGGCTTTTAAGCCGTTCCCAGATTAAGGCGCGAAAGCTGGCCGCCCTCTTTAACGGCAGGCAGGTAAAACTTTCCCGGCAGGTAAAAGCGGGGGATAGTTTTTTTTTGCACTGGGAAGAAGCCGAAGCGCCGGCCCTCGTTCCTGAGAACCTTCCCCTTGATATTCTGTATGAGGACAGCGAGGTCGTCGTCATAAACAAGAAGCAGGGCATGGCTGTGCATCCCGGCGCCGGACTTCCCCGGGGAACCCTCGCGAACGCCCTGCTTTTCCGCATGGGGCTTGGGCAGAGCGATGGTCTCAGGCCCGGCATAGTACACAGGCTCGACAAGGATACCTCGGGGGTAATCATCGCCGCGTATAACGAGAGAGCCCTGGCCTTTCTTTCCGCCCAGTTTAAGGAAAGGTCGGCGAAAAAAAACTACCTTGCCCTTGTGCAGGGAGGGCCGCCCCAAGCCGAGGGCGGCGTGGAAACCTGCATAACCAGGGACAGCGGGGACAGGAAAAAATTCACCGTATCGGAGACCAGGGGCAAGAGGGCCCTTACAGGATACCGTGTCCTTAAAAGCTGGACGCTTGGCGGACAGGGCTACTCGCTGCTCCTGCTCCGCCCCCGTACAGGCCGTACCCACCAGCTCCGGGTTCACCT
>JAIRXO010000079.1 GCA_031268255.1 Spirochaetaceae bacterium | reverse complement strand
ATACGAAGCATATACTTCGGCCTATGTTTTAGGGGAAATTTCCCGTGATACGCCGGAACGATACAGAAAAATGAAAAACCTTATTGATAAATATGTGCCCCATGTGCTATCTTTTACAGTAGAAGCCCAAGTGTTGGCCGCCGTGTACATCAAAAATCATATCATTCCGGCCAACTATGAGACCGATGCCCTGCATATTGCGGCGGCAACGGTGAACAGGCTGGATTTTGTGGTCAGTTTTAACTTTGGCCACATTGTTAAGCCCAAAACCATGATAGGGGCCGGTTTTGCCAATCTCCGTCATGGATACCGACAGATTGGATTATGCAGCCCTTTGGAGGTAGTAGAATATGACCCGTAAGTTTACCCCTGAAGAAAAAGAAATAATACATAATGTCCGTTCCATCAGAAAGCAGATACAACGCGAAATGAAAGGTATGACCCAAGCCCAGCAGTTGGAATATATGAATAATTTGAACCGGAAGGCCGATGCCAAGAAAAGCTTTCAAATATCGAATCGTGGATCAATGCTTTACCGCTAACTTTACTAGAATCGTCCGCCGTTCCGTGCTATGCTGTGTCCATGAGTATTTTTGAGACAATTATGCTGTTATGTTTTGCAGCATCATGGCCGCTTAATATTGTTAAGTCACTCAAGGCCAGGTCGTCCAAGGGCAAAAGTCTTGCCTTTCTCGTTACTATATGGGTGGGTTATGCCGGCGGTATTATCCACAAGATTCTGTTTTCGAGAGATCCGGTGATGGCCCTTTATATTCTTAACTTTGTCATGGTGGGGATAGACATTACGCTGTGGTTTATTAACAGGCGCCGTGACCTCCAGAGTAACGCTGATTAGCTTGCGGCTAATCAGTGCTGTTTTCTTTTTCTTCTTTTTTGGAGTCCCGCAGGTCTTTGATATCCGCTATGCCTATAAAGAGGAGTACAAGTCCGGCGAATATGGCAAGGACAGGGATAGAACCCTTGAGAAAGCGGAGTACGTCGGGGGCCCAGTTAAGGCCCGACGGCACTATGGCCGCCAGTGCGGCGGCAAGAACGATAACGCCAAGTACAAGCGGTTTCATACAATTCTCCCTGTGCAGGCTAACGGCGCCTGCTTTTCCGTGCGACCATGACCACAAAGGCGGCTATAAAAAAGACCGCCGGTAAATTGGTCAGTATCAGCGAAACAAGAGAAACCTGCCCGAAGGTAAAGAGTTCCTCTCCGGTTATGCCGAATAGTGTGAGTATGGAATAGACAGTCTCCACATAGGCGGCTATGGTGCCCGCGACTATGAGCATCCAGGCCACATCCCTGGTTTTGGACCAGAGTATTATGGCAAAGAACGCGGCCAAGGCGCCCAGAACAAGGCGGCTCGCGATATAAACAATTTCTCCTATTTCCATATTTCTAGTATCTTATCTTATGGCGCAAATGACAAGAGCGAAACAAGCGCGGCGTCTTCTCCGGGCGAAAGTCCGGGGGCCAGTATGGCGGGAAGCGCGGGATCAGGGGGAAGAAGAAAGCCCCGGTCAAGAAAGCGGGTAAAAGTGCTTTCATAGAGATCGGTCTCCCCCTCAAAGAGAAGATAGATGCCCCGGCGTTTCCAGAGGGGAAAATTCAGGCTGTATTTTTTCCGGTCCGTTTGCGGGCGGCTTTTGGACCCGGCAATAAGGTCGTACACTGCCCTGGTAAGGCCGGCAAGAAAAACCGGCGAAACAAAATCCGAATACGCCGTCCCTCCTTCTGTGCCGGTCCTTCCTCCTCTGTCCCTGAAAACAACGATTTCCGGGGCGTTCATCCAGGGCAGGGGCAGTACGGGTACGAACACCGGAGGGGCGTCATAGAACGCAAGGGGCGATTCCTCATCCCAAAAGGGCCGCCAGAGCGCCGGCGAGGCTTCCAGCGCTGTCCCCGGCGGGGGGTACGGCGCGGCTTCCGGCAGGGCCTTACACAGAGCGGTCCTGTCACCGTATATTCTGAAAAAACAGCCCGGAAAAAGTTTTTCCAGGGCCTTCTCCAGTCTCGCCCTGCCGGGATGGGGCAGGGGCGCAAAGAGGCCCCGCGAAGCGGTATTCTTCAGGGTTTTGAGCAGTCCCGGCGGCGTATGCCCCAGGAGAGCCCTGCCCCCGTACTGCCACAGGTCAACAAAACGCCGTCCGCCTGAGGCATAGAGCCTGTAGCCCCTGGCCCTGTCTATGGGGGGCAGTTTTTCGAGAAGGGCCGGGTCAACCATCACCAGTCATCACCTGTTTTCATAAACCGGGAACTCTGGAATTCGCTTAAAAAATGAAGTTCCTTGCCTGTCTCAAAACGAACTTCCACCACTGAGCCCTCCTCGCTTTGCCGTATGTCCGTCACGCCGCCGTAGCCGTGGTCATCATGAAACAGCCGGTCGCCGACTTTCCAGCGTCCGTCGGCGGACTGTACCTGACCCTTGGGCTTCCGGCCCGACTCCATCCAGCCGTGCGCGGCGCCTTCATCGTATGCGCCGCCCCCGCGCTTGCCCCCTTCCGTTCCTGAAGGCGCAAAGGGCGGCGGGGCCTGGCCCATGATCGAAATGCAGGACGCGTCGATTTCGTGGAGAAAGACAGATGGGCTTACCGGCTGGGAACGGCCGTAGAGCCTCCTTTGGGCGCAGGAAGTGAGGTACAGTTCATCCATGGCCCTGGTAGCCCCCACATAAAAAAGCCGTCTTTCTTCCTCAAGATCATCGCCCTTTTTATCTTCCCTGGGAAAGACCCCCTGTTCAAGACCTGTCATAACGACCCGTTTGAATTCAAGACCCTTGGTATTGTGCAGGGTTATAAGAGTAACCGCGTCGCTGGTATCGCCGTCTTGTTCCATGGAGCGGTCCAGTTCAATATGTTCGAGGAATTCCAGGAGGCCGTCTTCGCTTGCCGCGTAGAGACTCGCCGCGTTGGCAAGCTCCTGGAGATTGGCCACCCGCTGATTCCCCTGGGCCTCGTCGCGGAGCTGGTGGTACTCGGCTATTCCGCTGTCCCGTACAAGCAG
>JAIRXO010000046.1 GCA_031268255.1 Spirochaetaceae bacterium | reverse complement strand
TTATGAGTCTGCGCATAGCCCTGTATTTGAAGAACCCGCAAAACTAAATGACATATTAATTAAAGATATAGTATCAGGAAAAAATGGTAATAAAGACAATGATATATAAAGAAAATGGTACTTTGTGTATTATTTGAATATATGCCGGCGCGGCAGTCCGGCGACTAGAGACCGGCTTCCGCTGCCAGGCCGGTAAAGAATTTTTTGGCCGCGGCAAGCAGCCTGCGGCTGACCGGTGCGCGGAGTTCCTGTTTCAAAAGGGCCAGAACGATCTCCAGATCCCCTGCCATGCGTTCGACAAGATCGTAAGAGCCCTTGCGCATGGCCCAGTCAAAGACGGTCCCCCTGGTATGGCTGAGGATTAAGCGGGAGGCGGTTTCGCCGTCCCAGGCTCTGTGCAGTTCTCCGGCTTTAAGGGCCCGGATCGTAAGGTTGTGTATGTTCCTGTTGAGCATGGCCGATTCGCTGGGTATGTCCGCGTTAGTGACGCTGAGATGTATCCGGTACCACTGGGTTACTATTTTATATCCCACCGCGGCGGAATAGCATGCATGGAGGTACTCTGTCATGCGTATGGCGTCAAGGTTTGAGGATGCGGGGAATTTTTTACCCGCCTGGTCTATGATCTGGTCAAACAGCTCGTAATCGCCTCTGAGTACATCTTCTTTGGAACCGTAATAGTTATAAAAAAGTCCCGCCGATACTCCGGCGTTGCTGCACAACTGCTCTATGGTAACTTTTTCGTAATCATGTTCCTGCCAGAGCCTTATCGCTGAATTGTGTATCTTCTTTTTGGATTCCCTGGCCTGTAATTGGCGTTTTGTAAGTTCTTTAGCCATGCTTCCGTCCTTCCTGTCAGGAACTATACACCAGGAGCGCAAATTTGTCATGCCGGTGAGAATTTATTTCTTGACAGGACCGCTTCACAATGATATATTGAATTATATTCATTGAATATAGTTTAATGAATTATACTCAACATGACAAGGGGGATGACGTGAACAGCAAAAAACTTAAATTTGGGATGATTCTGGCCCTGGTTCTGGCGGCGGTTCTGTCCGCCTGTGCTTCGGGGGGAGCCGCTTCTGGCGCCGCTCCGGGAACCGGCAGCTCAGGCGGCGGGGATTTTCTTTCGGGGCTTTCCTGGGACGCTGAATACGATGTGGTGGTCATAGGTTTCGGCGGCGCCGGAGCAACGGCCGCAATCAGCGCCGCCGATGCAGGCGCCAGGGTGCTGCTTCTGGAAAAAGCGCCCTATGGGGAAGAGGGCGGCAATACCAAGTACGCCGGGCAGTTGGTGCTTACCCCGACCGACAGGGCAAAAACGCTGGAATATTACCGGGCCATCAGGGGAGGGTTTGATAACCAGTCCGACGAGGTGGTCAATTTTATTGTTGACGGCCTTATGGCGAACAGGGACTGGCTTATAAGGCTCGGGGCCGATGCCAATACCCTGGGGGCGGTTAATTCGGTGGAATTTCCCGAATATGCCCCGCGGGATCTGAATCTGCCCCTGCTCATAGTCAATCGTCAGATGTTCACCGGAACATTCTGGAAGCTGCTCCATAAAAACGTCATGGACCGTTCTGACAGGATAGACGTGTGGTATTCCTCGCCGGCGGTACAACTGATACAGGACAGGGAAACAAAGATTATCCACGGCGTTACGGTTTCCAATAACGGAAGAACCTACCAGGTCCGGGCAATAAACGGCGTGGTCATGGCCCTGGGGGGTTTTGAAAACAATGACGAAATGCTGGAAAATTTTGCCCAGCTTCCCAACGCGTATTCCAAGGCCGCCAGGTACAATACCGGGGACGGCGTTAAGATGGCCATTGATATAGGCGCGGACCTCTGGCACATGAGTACCCTTGCGGGGCCGGATGTCAATTTTATTAACCCCGATACAAATCTGGCCCAGGGTTACTATTTTACCATTCCCGGCGCGGCGATACACGCCACCGGCTTTACCGCCCATAACGCTATTGTGGTAGGCGGGAACGGCAGGCGTTTTATGAGCGAAACCGATACGCCCCGGCACGGACATGTAAATGTAGGCGGGACTTTCTTCAGCATGCTGGTTCCCCAAAATTCCTGGTGCGTCTTTGACGAAACAGCCCGGAATATAACGCCGGCCTATCCGTCCTGGAGTCCGGGTATGACAGAAGAAATCGCCAAGGGCTGGATTGTCAAGGCCGACAGCATACGGGAACTGGCGGCCAAAACAGGCATAGACCCGGATGGTCTTGAAAAAACCATCGCCGCGTATAACCGTTACTGCGCCGAAGGGAATGACCCCGATTTTGAGGTGGCCCCCCAATTCCTTAAACCAATAGTGGCCGGTCCTTTTTACGCTTTCCCGGTCAAGGCGACCCTTACCAATACCCAGGGCGGGGCAAAACGAAACGTCCAGTGCGAAGTGCTTGACGTGTGGGGCAGACCCATACCCCACCTGTACAGCGCCGGGGAATTCGGTTCCTTTTACACCGACATTTACAACGGCGGCGGCAACCTGGGCGAATGTGGTTTTTCAGGGCGCAGGGCCGGTGAAAACGCGGCAAGACCCAAGAACGACGTGAGCCGGGCCAGTGTACTGGTGGGAACGCCGGTTGATCTGCGGACCCAGCCTAAGGTATACAGCGCCGGACCCAATGAATACATAGGAACCGGAAGCGGCATAGGGGGCGACCTTGTGGTAAAGGTAACATTGGACAGCGCGAGAAAAATAAGCGATATAAGTTTTTTGCAAATATTTGAAACCAGGGGCGTCTCCGACCGGGCCATTATCCTGGTGCCCCAGGCCATAATCAGAACCCAGAGTACCCAGGTGGACACTGTTACCGGAGCCACGGTAACGAGCCGGGCCATCATCGACGCGGTAAACGATGCGTTGAGCAAGGCGAGGTAAGCGTCGTTATGTCATGGAAGCCCTTTTCTCTTTTTGGTTTCTCGGGTACAATACAGTCTCAAGGAGAGCAGCCATGGCAAAGATTCCTGTAGGCGTTTTGGGCGCCACCGGCATGGTGGGTCAGCAGTATCTGTCCCTCCTGGCCGATCATCCCTGGTTCGAGGTCCGTTATGCGGCAGCCTCCCCCCGAAGCGCGGGGAAAACCTATAGAGAAGCGGTTGCCGGACGCTGGCATCTTGCGTCAAGTCCGTCAGGTGGGATGTGGGATCTCAGGGTCGAGGATGCCAATGATGTTTCCAGGGCGCTTGACGCCAACAGGCGCGGCTGCTGCACTTTTGTGTTTTCGGCTCTGGAGATGGACAAGGACCGGACAGGGGCTCTGGAAGAGGCTTATGCCGCCTCGGGTATTCCTGTGGTATCCAACGCGTCAGCCCACCGCTGGACTGCCGATGTGCCCATGCTTATAGGCGAGGTGAATTCCCGTCATATCGACATTATTCCCATACAGCAAAAAAACCATGGCTGGGACAGGGGCTTTATCGTGGTAAAACCAAACTGTTCGATTCAAAGTTATACGACACCTCTCTATGCCCTGCTTGAAGCCGGCTATGATCTCAAGCGTCTTGTGGTTACTACTCTCCAGGCGGTTTCCGGCGCGGGTTACCCCGGCACGGCGAGTCTCGACATACTGGACAACACGGTCCCCTACATAGGCGGCGAAGAGGAAAAGTCAGAAAACGAACCGCTTAAAATACTGGGTTCGCTTTCGGGAAACGCCATAGTCAACGCCGCTGAACCCCGCATCGCGGCCCACTGTAACAGGGTTCCGGTAAGCGACGGCCACAGCGCCTGCGTAAGTCTGGAATTCGGCAGCCGTAAACCTTCTATAGAAGAAGTCAAAAAAATCTGGACTTCATTCCGGGGGCCTCCCCAGGACCTGTGTCTTCCCATGGCGCCTGAGCTGCCCATCATCGTGCGGGAAGAAGCCGACCGGCCCCAGGCCCGGAAGGACCGGGATGCCGGCAAGGCCATGGTGGTAAGCGTGGGCCGCGTCCGGCCCTGCACGGTTTTTGACCTCCGCTTTGTGGGGCTTTCCCATAACACGGTGCGCGGAGCCGCCGGCGGCGGCATACTCAACGCGGAACTCCTTAAAAGCCGGGGATATTTTTGAAACCGCTTTCAAACCCAAGCGGGTTTTGAAAGCGGTTGTTTTGACCTCATTTTCCACCTGGTTTCCCATTTGAAAAAATTCGATTATAGTCGAATAAATATTGACAATCGAGAATAAATCGGTTATAGTCGAAATATGGTTGAAAGGGATATATACCTAAAAAAACTGCGCTCATTCAGGGATACAGAGGAACTTATAAAAGTAATCACCGGTATCAGGCGCTGCGGCAAGTCGTCTCTTCTTGAACTTTATGGCGGGTATCTTGTCAATGACGGGGTAAGGCCAAAGTCCGTACTGAAGCTGAATTTTGAGGACCTGGATACCGGAAAGATAGATTCGGCGCAAAAGCTCCATGATTATGTAAAAACCCGCAAGGCCCGGAGGGGAAAAACCTATGTGCTTCTGGACGAGGTGCAGCTTGTACACGAATGGGAACGTGCGGTTAATTCGCTCAGGCTGGACCGGAGCCTTGACATTTACATCACCGGTTCCAATACCTACCTTCTTAATTCCAGCCTGGCGAGTCTCCTGTCAGGCAGGTATGTGGAAATAAAAATGCTCCCCCTGTCTTTTTCGGAATTTCTCGCGTTTTCCCGGGTCTCCAAAAAAGAAAACACGGCGCCGTATTTTGAGCAGTACCTGTGGCAGGGAGGGTTCCCCGGGATATTTTCGATAAAGCGGGAAAGTTCCCTTTTCCATGACTACCTTTGGGGCATCTACAGTACCGTGGTCATGAAAGATATTATCAGGATGAACCAGGTCCGGGACATGGACCTCATGGAAAAGATAATCCGCTTTTTGGCCGATAATATCGGTTATTTTGTGTCGGCAAAAAAGACGGCCGATTATCTAACCAGCACGGGAAGAAAGACCACCAGCGACACGGTGGACGCTTATTTTAAATTCCTCGAAAACGCGTATCTGTTTTACCGGGTCAGGCGGAACGACCTGAAAGGCAAGGGGCTCCTTAAAACCAACGACAAATTTTACATTGCCGATCCGGGGCTTCGCAATCTCCTCTCGGGCAGGCAGAGCGATTACGGCAGCGTTCTTGAGAATGTTGTTTTTTTGGAACTGATGCGCCGGGGCTACGGGGTAACGGTAGGAAAACTTGATGCCCTGGAAGTTGATTTTGTCGCCCGCCGGGGCGAAGAAAAAATCTATTTCCAGGTCAGCGCCACCATGGTTCCCCGGGAACTGCGGGAGCGGGAGCTGCTCCCCCTGCGGAAAATACAGGACAACTACCCAAAGATGATACTTTCCATGGACCCGCCCGGTCCCTTCGGAGATTTTGACGGCATGGTCCACCGGAATCTGGTGGATTTTCTGCTGGAAAAAGACAGGTCGGGGCTTACGCGGATAAAGGTATGAATTGGAGTTGATTGATGGCTGATATTGTCAAACGGGAACTCGATTATTTCTGGTTTTACTTCTCAATCCAGTTTGAACAGGTTGCCGGGTACTGGATTTTGGGGATGGCCCTGGGTTCCTTTATTTCGGTATTCGGAAAAGAAAAAATCCATGTCCTTTTTACCGCGATGCGGAACAAAAAGCTCGGCGCCCTGGGGCTTATTCCCGCTTCGCTGCTTGGCATAGCTTCCCCGCTCTGCATGTATGGGACCATCCCCATTGCCGCCTCCTTTGCCGAAAAGGGCATGGAGGAGGACTGGATAGCGGCCTTTGTGATGAGTTCCATTCTCCTTAACCCGCAGCTTCTTTTTTACAGCGCGGCCCTGGGCCCCGCGGCGCTGATCATCCGTTTTACAAGCTGTTTTTTATGCGGCGCTTTGGCCGGCCTCTGCGTCCGCTGTTTTTACAAAAACAAAAAATTTTTTACCTTTACCGGTTTCGGGAACACGGTCAACCGCGACAGCGATCCAAACCCCTTTCCGCGGTATATAAAAAATTTCGGCAGGAACATCAAAGCCACGGGAATCTACTTTTTTATCGGCATTGTCCTTTCGGCGCTTTTTCAGCGTTATGTCCCCGAGGGCATGATGGCATCCCTTTTTGGCAGGGAAAACCGGGGCTTTGGCCTCCTGATGGCCGCGACCGTCGGGGTTCCGCTTTATATGTGCGGAGGCGGAACCATACCGCTGCTCCAGCAATGGCTTGCGTCGGGCATGAGCATGGGTTCCGCCGCGGCCTTTATGATCACCGGCCCGGCAACCAAGATCACCAACCTGGGGGCGGTCAAAATTGTGCTGGGTGTACGGCGCTTTGTCCTGTACCTTGCCTTTACAGTACTGTTCGCGTTGTTGAGCGGCCTTTTAATTGACAGAATCTAAAACCCTGAAACCCTTGTGCAATATACGTTGTTATAAAAACAACAAGGAATACACAATGAGCATACAGAGGTTTTGTTCCCTTTTAACCATGACCCTCATCCTCTCAGGCTGCGCGCTGCTGCGGAAGGACATAACGGTACTTCCCGACGAAAGGGCGGGGCCTAACCTGGTCATCTATTTTACGGAGGACAGCAATACCAGGCGTATTGCCAGGGCCATTGCCAAAAAAACCGGCGGCGAGCTTTTCGACATAGGCGGCAAAAAACCCCTGGGCGACCTGCTCGGCTACGATACCTTTTTTGTCGGGGCATCCCTTACAGACGGCCGTATCGCCGCGCCCTTGGCGGATTTTCTGGCCCGGACCGATTTTATGGACGGCAGGGTCATCCCCTTCTGGACCAGCCGGGACGATGCGGCCCCGGTTCAGTCAGCCTCAACCCAGGCAGCCTCAACCCAGGCGGAAGATTTGAACGGGGAGTTTGAGCGTATCATCCGGGGAGAACGCTT